>NZ_JBHXRD010000017.1:0-92164 GCF_042717325.1 Streptomyces sp. NPDC058637
TCCCCCGCCCTTCCCGGCCCCCGGCCGGGGGGCCCGGGGGGGGGGGGGCCCCCGCCCCCCCCCCGCGGCCCGGGGGGGCGCCCCCCCCGGCGGGGGGGGGCCCCCCCCCCGCACACGCGGGTGGCCGCCCCCGGCCCCGTAACTCCGGTCAGGTGATCAGGAGATCAGTTCGATCTCCGCCAGCGTCGCCGCCGCCGTGCTCACCAGCCGGTACTTCGCGTACGAACCCGGCGCGCCCACCGAGAACACCCGGGTCTGCTTGTCCCAGGCGAACGTCTGGCCGGACCGCTTGTCGAGGTCCTTCCAGGTCGTGCCGTCCGAGGAGCCCTGCAGCACCCAGCCCGTCGGCGCCTTCGCCGCCGCGGACGAGGTCAGGGTGTACTGGACGGCCTTCGTGGCCGCGTCCACCGGCAGGTCCACCGACTCGACCGCGGCCGAGGTGGCCGAGGTGTTGTCGTACAGCGCGCCGTCGCCCTTGAGCACGTCGCCCTTCGGGGCGGGCACCTCGTCGTCCTGAGTGATGGAGACCGGGGCCGCGTTCCCGCCCGTGCCCCACGACGAGGGCTTGGAGCCCATGTCGAACTCCAGCACGCCGCCCTTGGCCAGCAGGTCGTGCGGCAGCGAAGTGGACGTCCACTTCTTGCCGTTGACCTTCAGGCCCTGGACGTAGATGTTCTTCGCGCTGTTCTTCGGAGCCTTGACGACCAGCTCGCGGCCGTTCTCCAGGTGCACGGTCGTCTTCGTGAAGAGCGGCGAGCCGATCGCGTACTCGCCACTGCCCATGACCAGCGGGTAGAAGCCGAGCGAGGAGAAGAGGAACCAGGCCGACTGCTCGCCGTTGTCCTCGTCGCCGTGGTAGCCCTGGCCGATCTCGCTGCCCGTGTACAGCCGGCCGAGGACCTCGCGGACCTTCTCCTGCGTCTTCCAGGGCTGCGAGGCCGCGTTGTACATGTACGTGGCGTGGTGCGCGACCTGGTTGCTGTGACCGTACTGGCCCATCCGCACGTCACGCGCCTCCGTCATCTCGTGGATGACGCCGCCGTAGGAACCGACGAACTCGGGTCCGGCGGTCTCCGGGGTCGAGAAGTACGTGTCCAGCTTCTCGCCGAGACCGTCGCGGCCGCCGTACAGATTGGCCAGGCCACGGCTGTCCTGCGGGGCGGTGAAGGCGTAGCCCCAGCCGTTGGTCTCGGTGTAGTCGTAGCCCCAGACCCGCGGGTCGTACTGGTCCGAGGGCAGACGCCAGTCGCCGTTCGCCTTCCTCCCCTGGAAGAAGCCGGCCTTGTCGTCGAAGAGCTTGACGTAGTTCTGGGCGCGGTTGAGGAAGTACGCGGACTCCTCCTTGTAGCGCGCCTTCTTCGTCTTCGCGTAGAGCGCCTTGCCCATCTGCGCGATGCCGTAGTCGTTGAGGTAGCCCTCCAGCGACCAGGAGAGGCCCTCGTGCGTCGAGGTGTTGGCGTAACCGGTGAAGACCGAGGTCTCCATGCCCTTGCGGCCGACACCCGGGGCCGGCGGGGCCACCGTGGCGTTCTTGACGGCCGCGTCGTACGCCGCCTCCGCGTCGAAGTCCACGCCCTTGACGTACGCGTCCGCGAAGGCCACGTCCGAGCTCGTGCCCGTCATCAGGTCGGAGTAGCCGGGGGAGGACCAGCGGGAGATCCAGCCGCCGTCCTTGTACTGCTGGACGAAGCCGTCGACCATCTTGCCGGCCTGCTTCGGGGTGAGGAAGGAGTACGCCGGCCAGGTCGTCCGGTAGGTGTCCCAGAAGCCGTTGTTGACGTACACCTCACCCTTGACGATCTTCGCGCCTGTGTGGGTCGGGGTGTCCGCGCCGGTCTGCGGCGAGAAGGGGCTCGCGTAGGTGCTCTGCCCGTCGACCTGCTCGAAGCCCGAGTTCGGGTAGAGGTAGAGCCGGTAGAGGCTGGAGTAGAGCGTGGTCAGCCGGTCGGCGTCGGCGCCCTCGACCTCGACCTTGCCGAGGATCTTGTCCCAGGCCTTCTGCGCGTTCTTCCTCACCTTGTCGAAGGAGGTCTTCGCCGGCAGCTCCATGGCGAGGTTCCTCTTCGCCTGGTCGACACTGATCAGCGAGGTGGCCAGGCGCAGACCGACCGTACGGTCCTTGCCCGCGTCGAAGCGGAAGAAGCCCGTCACGTCGTCACCGCCGCCGCCCTTCAGTTTTCCGCTGTCGGTGACCGGCGCGTCGAAGGAGCCGTACACGAAGAGCCGGGTGGCCCCGGTGGAGCCTCCGCTCTTCACGTCGGAGTATCCGGTGAAGGAACCGGTCTCCGGGTCGAGGGTGAGGCCGCCGTCGTTGGAGACGTTGTCGAAGACGAGGCTCGCGTCGTCACCGGGGTAGGTGAACCGCATGCGCGCCGCGTGGTCGGTGGGCGTCATCTCGGCCTTGAGGCCGTTCTCGAACGTCACCCCGTAGTAGTGCGGGGTCGCCGTCTCGTTCTCGTGGCGGAACGGCAGCGCGCGCGCCGTGCGGGAGGCGTCCGGGGTGCCGGAGGCAGCCGACGGCATCATCTGGAAGGTCTGGCGGTCGCCCATCCAGGGGCTCGGCTCATGACTGGCGCTGAAGGCCTGCAGCGTCGGCAGGTTGTCCGCGTTGTTGCCGCGCGCGTAGTCGTACAGCCAGCTCGTGGAGCCGGCGTTGGTCACCGGCGTCCAGAAGTTGAAGCCATGCGGGACCGCGGTCGCGGGGAAGTTGTTGCCGCGCGAGAAGCCGCCGCTGGAGTTGGTGCCGCGGACCGTCGAGGCGTAGTCGGAGAGGTGCGCCTTGCGCTTCTCCGGAGCCTTCGGGGCGATAGTGATGTCGTCGAGCCAGCCCTGGAACTTCGAGGGGCCCTTGGGGGAGTCGTACGCCACCAGGATCCGGTCGACGGTCTTGCCGGCCGCGACCGTGCCGATGCGCGAGGCGACCTTGTTCCACTGGTTCACGTACAGCCGCTTGGCGTCGGCCTGGCCCTGCGGGTTCAGCGGCCCGCCGTGGCTGTCGGTGGCCTTCAGTCCGCTCAGGTAGGTGCCGTCGGTGAAGGCCAGGTCCACGGCGACATGGGTCGCCGGGTAGTCGAGGTCCGTCTCGGTCATCTGGGGGTAGACCAGGTACGAGAGCTGGGTGTCCGCGGTGACGGCGGTGTCGACGTCGAAGACCTTGTTGTACGAGTACGCGTGGCCGTCCGGCCTGTGCGTGCCGGCGTACCGCAGGGCCTTCTTCCCGGTGAATCCCGCACCCGACTTCGCGGTGGGGGAGCCGGACGGGCCGCGGTCGACCAGGCTGCGCATGTCGGCGGGCGCGGGGGTGGTGGTGTCGCCGTCGGAGAACTGGACGTCGGCGAGCTGGATCGCGTCCGACGCGCCGTTGTTCTTCGTGATCTCCAGCCGGAAGTGCTGATAGGCCGTTTCGGCGGTGAAATCATACGACTTGGTCTGGAAACGCTCGGAGAAGGCCTGGTCGGTCCGGGTGTCCAGATCCGTCCAGGTCTTTCCGTCGGTGGAACCCTTCAGGGTCCAGTCCCTGGGGTCGCGCTCGGCGTGGTCATTTGCGGAAGTGAGCGCGTATGTCACGACCTTGACGGGTTCCACGAGATCGAATTCGGCCCAGCCGGAGGACGCGAAGGCCAGCCACTTGGTGCCGGACTCCACATCGGCCAGGTTCTCCTTGACCTCGCCGCCGCCGGTGTTCTCGCCACTGGCACGGACCTCGGTGACCTGATCGGTGACATTGCCCGGTATTCCGGCGGAGAACCCGCCGTCGATGCCCGACGCCCTCTTCTTTCCGTCCGCACCCTCTTCGACTGTATTACGCCAGTCCGGCTGCTTTTCGTCGTCCTCGAAGGAGGAGCTGAACGACGTTTCCCCGGAGGGCTTCTGTGAGGGTCCGGACGGTTGCGCGAAGGCCGCGGTGGGGGCCGCCGCGACCAGGACGAGAGAGGCCGCGATCACCGCGGCGGAGTGGCTTTGTCTCTTTCGAGAGCCTTGCTGAAGACCACGCAGGGGCTGCATACGGAGTCGTTCCTCCCGGGGGGCGTACATGGACAACGTTGTCATTGCGGGATACGTGTTCCAGTAGGGAGCCAAGTGCTGGGATGTGTCAAGGGTGTTGCGTGCGGTCGCATGCGCGAATCGACCGTAATCCGGAAATGAGCGTTCCGGTGCGAGGGCGCGCGGTGCCGAGGAGCCGGTGAGGTCTCAACTCGGGAAAGACTGCCGCTCAACCCTGCTTTCGATCTTGCTCAGTTGGCGGCAAGTGGACTATACCTGTCGGCGTCTGCACAGGCCGTTCCACACGGCCCGCGGACACGGGGGACGGTGGAACGTTCTGTGGGGTGCCCGAGGCATCTCCCTGTACGGTCCTCGGAACTCCCCCACTGCACCTGGAAAACCGGCAATCTGTACGACCCAAGCGCAACTGACCGCGGTGGCGGGGCCCTTCGCCTGAGGCGAATTCACGACGGGTGACCGGTACACCGCCTGAGTCCTGGAGAAGGCGAGGACTTGAGCATGGGATCCACCTCCGCCCACAAGAATGAGGGCCTTGGCCGTCGCGATGTGATCAAGCGTTCTGCCGCACTCGGCCTGATCGCTGTTCCGACGATGAGCTTCCTTTCGGCCTGCGCGAGCGGCGACAGCGGGAGCGACGAAAAGGTCACCAAGGGCAAGACGTCCGCGAAGAACCCGCTGGGCGTCAACGAGACCGCAGCCCTCGAGGTCGTCATCTTCAACGGTGGCTTCGGCGAGCAGTACGCCATCGACGCGGAGAAGAAGTACAACGAGGCCTTCCCCAAGGCTCCGAAGGTCAAGCACGCCGCGACCCAGAAGATCCAGTCCCAGCTGCAGCCGCGGTTCAACGGCGGCACCCCGCCGGACCTGATCGACAACTCGGGCGCCGAGCAGATGGACATGGGTGTCCTCGTCGGCAAGAAGCAGCTGCTCGACCTGACGCCGCTGATGGACGCCCCGTCCTACGACGACCCGGCCAAGAAGGTCCGCGACACGCTGCGCCCCGGTGTCCTGGAGATGGGCCAGTTCGACGGCGACCCGGTCTGGATCATGTACTACGCGTACACGGTCTACGGCGTCTGGTACTCGCAGACGAACCTGGAGAAGCTCGACTCGGCGTACCCCGAGACGTGGGACGACATGCTCGCCCTCTGCGCGAAGGCTAAGAAGCAGGGCATCGCCGGCTGGACGTACCCCGGCAAGTACCCGTACTACCTGCCGTTCTCGCTGTACCCCTTCATCGGCAAGATCGGTGGCCGCGAGGTCCTCGACAAGATCGACAACCTGGAGCCGAACGCCTGGAAGGACCCGGCCGTCAAGGCCGCGTTCGAGGCGTACTACGAGCTGTTCCAGAAGGGCTACATCCTCAAGGGCACCCCCGGTCTGACCCACATCGAGTCGCAGACCCAGTGGACCAAGGGCAAGGCCCTCTTCATCCCGAACGGCTCGTGGGTGGAGAACGAGGCCGCGCCGACCACGCCCGAGGACTTCAAGATGATGGTCGGTGCGCCGTCCAGCCTGGACGCCTCCGACAAGCTGCCCTACGGCACCATCTGGGCCTCCGGCGGCGAGCCCTTCATCGTCCCGTCCAAGGCGAAGAACCCCGAGGGTGCCATGGAGCAGCTGCGCATCATGCTCTCCGAGGAGTCCTCCAAGAACTTCACCAAGCAGGTCAAGTCGCTCAGCGCCTTCAACGGCGGCACCGACGGGCTGACCCTGTCCACCGCCATGCAGTCCGGTGTCGACGTGCTGAAGACGGCCGGCGACAACGTGGTGAACCCGCGGCTCCAGGACTGGTACGTGAAGCTGCAGAAGGAGCAGATCGGTATCGCCGGCATCGGCGAGATGATGGCCGGCCGCGCGACCCCGGCGGAGACCATCAAGAAGATCCAGGGCTTCGCGGACGCCGCGGCCAAGGACCAGTCCATCAAGCACTACAAGCACCAGTGAGCAACCGTCACCAGCGGCGGCACCCGCTCAGAGATCGGGGTCGGTAAACGATGCAGCACGGCAGGTACCGGTTCATCGTGGGGTTCCTGGCAGCCCCACTGGCGTTGTACGCCATCTTCGTCATCTGGCCCTTCGCCCAGTCCATCTACTACTCGTTCACGGACTGGACCGGCTTGAGTCCGGACTTCCAGATGGTCGGCTTCGACAACTACAGCCGGATGCTCGACGACGACATCTTCTGGAAGTCGCTGCAGCACAGTGTGCTGCTCGTGCTGCTGCTGCCGCTGGTGACGCTCGGCCTGGCGCTCTTCTTCGCCTTCATGCTCAACGTCGGCGGTCGGCGGCGTAAGAACGCCGCGATCGCCGGCGTGCGGGGCTCCTCGTTCTACAAGATCGCGTACTTCTTCCCGCAGGTCCTGTCGATCGTGATCGTGGCCCTGCTCTTCCAGTTCGCGTTCAACCCGACGTCGGGCATGCTGAATTCGACGCTGAAGGCGGTCGGCCTCAACAGCCTCCAGCCGGACTGGCTCGGCGACCCCGACCTCGCGCTCTACTGCGTGATGGTGGTGCTGATCTGGTCGACGGTCGGGTTCTTCGTCGTCCTCTTCTCCGCCGGAATGGCGTCCATCCCGAAGGACTTCTACGAGGCGGCACTGCTCGACGGTGCCAGCCGCATCACGACGTTCTTCAAGATCACGCTGCCGCTGCTCTGGGACACGGTGCAGTCCGGCTGGGTCTACATGGGCATCCTGGCGCTCGGCGTGGAGGCCTTCACCGCCGTACAGGTCATGACGGTGGGGCCGGGCGGTCCCGACTACTCCACCACCGTCCTGCCGCTGTACGTCTACCAGACGGCCTTCCGCGACGCCCAGGCCGGATACGCGACCACGATCGGTGTCGGTCTGCTGATCGTCACGATGCTCTTCGCGGCCGTCGTGATGCGGCTGGGCCGGCGCGATCGGCTGGAGTACTGATGCCGGCCGTCGCGGGGTACGGCGACCGGGACACCGGGAGCACGCACATCAGCTCGGTCCCGGAGGCCGGCTCGACAGCTGTACGAGGTGAACACACGTGAAGGTCACTGAGACTCCTCCCGCTGCCCGGGCCCAGCGCCCGCCGGTGGCGAAGACGGACGGTCCGGGCGGCGAGCCGGCGAAGAGCGGCGAGGGCAAGGTCCTCAACGTCTTCTCGCACGGCGTCCTGGTCATCTGGGCGGTGCTCGTCGTCATGCCGCTGCTCTGGGCGGTGATGGCCTCCTTCAAGACCGACGACTCGATCCTGTCGACACCGTGGGCGCTGCCGGACAAGCTCCACTTCGAGAACTGGTCACGGGCCTGGACCCAGGCCCACATGAGCGACTACTTCCTCAACACCATCCTGGTGGTCGGCGGTTCGCTCATCGGGACCCTGCTGCTCGGCTCGATGGCGGCGTACGTGCTGGCGCGGTTCGACTTCCCCGGGAACCGCTTCATCTACTTCCTCTTCATCGGCGGGATGAGCTTCCCGATCATCCTGGCGCTGGTCCCGCTGTTCTTCGTCATGAACAACATGGGGCTGCTCAACTCGGTGCACGGGCTGATCCTGGTCTACATCGCGTACTCGCTGCCGTTCACCGTCTTCTTCCTCACCTCCTTCTTCAGGACGCTGCCGACCTCCATCGCGGAGGCGGCCATGCTCGACGGGGCCTCGCACACCAGGACGTTCTTCCAGGTGATGCTCCCGATGGCGAAGCCCGGCCTGATCAGCGTCGGGATCTTCAACTTCCTCGGTCAGTGGAACCAGTACATGCTGCCGACGGTGCTCAACACCGACCCGGACGGCAAGGTGCTCTCCCAGGGCCTGGTCGAACTGGCCACCAGCCAGGGGTACAAGGGGGACTGGTCCGGCCTCTTCGCCGGACTGGTCATGGCGATGCTGCCGGTCCTCCTGGCCTACATCGTCTTCCAGCGCCAGGTGGTCGCCGGTCTGACGGCCGGGGCGCTCAAATAGCCCCGGCAGGCCGCCGGCGACGGAAGACCGTGCCCGTGAGGGCGCGGTCTTCCGCACGCGTCCGAGGTGGCGGCGGGGGCTTGGCGCCCGGGAACCCGGAGGTTTCGTGATCACCGCGTCCGACCCCTGGCAGGGGCACGACTTCGCGACGCTGTTCACGGTCCTGCTCGCCGGAGCACCCGCCCTGCTCGGCCTCGCCGCGTACCTCTGTTCCCGGCTCTCGCGGCGGGCGCGACGAAGCCGCACCTCTCTCGCCGTCGCCGTGTGGCGGGACCTGTCCCTGGCGGCGGCCGGCGCGACGCTCGCCCTCTATCTGTGGGGATGCCTCCACGTCCTCTTCGTCGAGGACCAGGAACTGGCGCAGGAGTGCGAGCGGAACCGCCCCGAGGGGGCCCCGGAAATGGTCGGGCGCAGGGGCGACTTCGTCCCGTTGCGGCTCGTGTGCGAGGTCTCGGACGGCCGCGACTTCACAGTCCTCATCCCCGGCTACGTCAACCCCGCCCTCGCCGTCCTGCTGTCGCTCGCACTCGTCTGCGGCGTCGTGGCGGGCCTCCTCCACCTGAGGCGGCGCAAGGCAGTGGGCGGCGAAAGCTGATCGTCGGGCGCACGGCCTCAGGGTCTGCCCTGCCTCACTTCGATCCAGTACCTCGGGCGTGCGGCCCAGGTCAGCGCCAAGGCGGTCCCGCCGAAGAGCCCCGCGGCGGGGTTCACGTACCCGGGTACGACGGCCTCGTACGTCCGCCCGTCGGTGAGGTGGCACCGGAATTCCAGGGGGAGGAACCCGTAGGCGGACCCGCTGACGGACCCGGCGGGCTCCGTGCGCAGCCTCTCCTGACAGGCCAGCGCCTGACGGCTCTCGTCCAGGGTCATGAGATGGAGCAGGCCCCACGTGCAGAACCCGAACGCGCAGGCCCACGCGGCGGCTGCGGCGCCTCGGACGGCGGTGTGCGCGTCCCGCCGGCCCCGCCGCCCGCGCAGCAGCCGCAGGCCGCGGACGGCCGCCCACAGCGTGAGGCCGATGCCCAGCGGGGTCAGCAGGAACACGAGACCGATGGAGAGGTCGTCGGAGGTGTCGGTCACCAACATGCGGCGGTGCCTTGTCAGTTGTCCCGGAAATGTGGAGCGGTACTTCTCCATGTTCGGGCAGGGTGCTGTCCGCCGTCCGCCCGTCGGCCGGCCCCGTCCCCCGGCACGGTATCCGGCCGCCCGTTGCGCCCGGGTTCCTGCCTGTGTGCCGCGTGCCCGTTCGAGAGTTTCAGACAGTGGGGGCGCTTCGGCCGGGTTCGGGCCGAGAAGCGGAGCATCGTGCTCATCAGAGGCTCTGACTGCTCAAGGTCTTGACGGGGGGCACCCCAAAACGCTCAGCTTAGGGTTCACATGTTAGAGAAACCGGCAGGAGTGAGAGAGTCGATGGAGACTCCGGGGTCGCAGACATCTCTGCACAGGGCCAACCTTGAGCGGGTCGTACGTGCCGTGAGGATGGCGGGGTCACTGACCCAGGCCGAGATCGCCAGAAGCACCGGCCTCTCCGCAGCCACTGTCTCCAACATCGTTCGCGAACTGAAGGAGGGCGGCACGGTCGAGGTGACCCCCACCTCGGCGGGCGGGCGCCGTGCCCGGAGCGTCTCCCTGAGCGGGGACGCGGGCATTGTCATAGGGGTTGATTTCGGACATACCCACCTTCGGGTGGCCATCGGTAACCTGGCCCACCAGGTGCTGGCCGAGGAATCGGAGCCGCTGGACGTCGACGCCTCGTCGGCGCAGGGCTTCGGCCGGGCGGAACAGCTGGTCAACCGCCTGATCGAGACCACCGGGATAAGCCCCGGGAAGGTGATCGGCGTGGGCCTGGGCGTACCGGGACCGATCGACGTCGAGTCCGGCACGCTGGGCTCCACCTCGATCCTGCCGGGCTGGACGGGTATCAATCCGAGCCAGGAGCTCGCCGGTCGCCTCGGTGTGCCCGTGTACGTGGACAACGACGCCAACCTCGGGGCGCTGGGCGAGCTCGTGTGGGGCAGCGGCCGCGGGGTCAGGGACCTCGCGTACATCAAGGTCGCCAGCGGCGTGGGCGCCGGTCTGGTGATCGAGGGGAACATCTACCGCGGACCGGGCGGCACGGCCGGCGAGATCGGGCATATCACGCTCGACGAGTCGGGCCCTGTCTGCCGCTGCGGCAATCGCGGCTGCCTGGAGACCTTCACGGCCGCCCGGTACGTCCTGCCCCTGCTGCAGCCCAGCCACGGGCCCGATCTCACGATGGAGCGGGTGGTCCAGCTGGCCCGTGAGGGCGATCCGGGCTGCCGCAGGGTCATCGGGGACGTGGGCCGGCACATCGGCAGCGGGGTGGCCAACCTCTGCAACCTGCTCAATCCCAGCCGGGTGGTCCTCGGCGGGTCCCTCGCGGAGGCCGGGGAGCTGGTGCTCGGGCCCATCCGTGACTCCGTCTCGCGGTACTCGATCCCCAGCGCGGCGCGACAGCTCTCCGTGCTGCCCGGCGCGCTCGGCGGCCGGGCGGAGGTGCTGGGCGCGCTGGCCCTCGTTCTCAGCGAGATGGGGGATTCGACCCTTTTGGAAAGCACACTCCCTGCCGCGACGCCTGTCTTCACTTAGATAACGAATGGCACCGTTGTCATCTCGTTAAGGATTTACTCCTTGACGCTGACGTTGCGGCCGAGTTGACTTCCGTCCACCTCGGCCGCAACGTCGCGGCCTCGTCAGGGAGGTTCGAAGGATGAACACGCGTATGCGTCGTGCCGCCGTTGCCGTTGCCGCCACCACGATGGCCGTCTCGCTCGCTGCCTGTGGCAGCGCCAAGGAGTCGGGCGACAAGACCAGCACGGAGTCGGGCGACAAGGGTGATGGCGTCAAGATCGGGCTGCTCCTGCCCGAGAACGTCACCGCCCGCTACGAGAAGTTCGACAAGCCGATCATCGAGAAGAAGGTCAGCGAGCTGACCAACGGCAAGGGCGAGGTCGTCTACGCCAACGCCAAGCAGGACGCGACCCTGCAGGCGCAGCAGGTCGACACCATGATCACGAACAAGGTCGACGCGCTCATCGTCGACGCGGTCGACGCCAAGGCGATCGAGAACAGCGTGAAGAAGGCCAAGGACGCGGGCATCCCCGTCGTCGCCTTCGACCGTCTCGCCGAGGGCCCGATCGACGCCTACACCTCCTTCGACAACGAAGAGGTCGGCCGCGTGCAGGGCACCGCCCTCCTGGAGGCCCTGGGCTCCGCGAGCAAGCCCACGATCGTGATGATGAACGGGTCGATCACCGACCCGAACGCCGCGCTCTTCAAGAAGGGCGCCAAGTCCGTCCTCGACGGCAAGGTGACGTACGGCAAGGAGTACGACACCAAGGAGTGGAAGCCGGAGAACGCCAACGCCAACATGGAGGGCGCGATCACGGCCCTCGGCAAGGACAAGATCGCCGGCGTCTACTCCGCCAACGACGGCATGGCGGGTGGCATCATCCAGGCCCTCAAGTCCGCCGGTCTCTCCAAGCTCCCGCCGGTCACCGGCCAGGACGCCGAACTCGCCGGTGTCCAGCGCATCGTCACCGGTGAGCAGTTCATGAGCGTCTACAAGCCGTACCCGCAGGAGGGTGTCGTCGCCGCGGAGATGGCCGTCGCGCTCGCCAAGGGCGAGAAGCTCGACGCCATCGCCACGTCCAAGGTCGACAACGCCGGCACGAAGGGCATTCCCACCGTGCTCGTCCCGGTCGTCTCGCTGACCAAGGACAACATCACCGACACGGTCATCAAGGACGGCATCTACACGTTCGACGAGATCTGCTCGGCGAAGTACAAGGCCGCCTGCGACGCCGCCGGTCTGAAGAAGTAGGCCCCACCGCGGGGCGCCTGTCACAGGCGCCCCGCGCGGCCTCCCGAAGCCTGTCCGGTGTCCCGCCCACCAACTGTCCCGCTACCGGGCGGGGCGCCGGACGGAACGCTTCCGCTGTTTCTCACTCTTCTGCTCAACCACCGCACCCCCTCGGGCGGCGCGGTATCCCCGCCGGGTCAGGCGGCGAAGGAGATGGTGCACGTGTCCGCTACGCCCGTGTTGGCGTTGCGAGGGGTCTCCAAGCGATTCGGTGCCGTCCAGGCGCTCACCGACGTCGAGCTTGAGGTCCACGCCGGTGAGGTGGTCGCCCTGGTGGGTGACAACGGAGCCGGAAAATCAACGCTGGTCAAGACGATCGCCGGAGTCCACCCCATCGATGACGGAGTCATCGAGTGGGACGGCCGGCAGGTCCAGATCAACAAGCCGCACGACGCCCAGAACCTCGGGATCGCGACCGTCTACCAGGACCTCGCGCTCTGCGACAACATCGACGTCGTCGGCAACCTCTACCTCGGCCGGGAGCTCCGCAAGTTCGGAATCCTCGACGAGGTCGAGATGGAGCGCCGCTCCCGCGAGCTCCTCAGCACCCTGTCCATCCGCATCCCCAGCGTCCGCATCCCGATCGCCTCGCTCTCCGGCGGTCAGCGCCAGACCGTGGCCATCGCCCGTTCGATGCTGGGCGAGCCCAAGCTCGTCATCCTCGACGAGCCCACCGCCGCACTCGGCGTCGAGCAGACCGCACAGGTCCTCGACCTCGTCGAGCGGCTGCGCGAGCGCGGCCACGCGGTCATCCTCATCAGCCACAACATGGCCGATGTGAAGGCCGTCGCGGACAAGGTCGCCGTGCTCCGGCTGGGCCGGAACAACGGGGTCTTCGACGTGAAGACCACCTCGCAGGAAGAGATCATCTCCGCCATCACAGGCGCCACGGAGAACGCCGTGACCCGTCGTGCGGCGCGCAACGCGGAGGTCCAGAAGTGACGACCGACAAGACGTCCACCGCAGTGGTCAACCCGGAGGCCGCCAAGGGCGCCGACACCGCGGTCGACCCCCGGCTCCTCGTGCGCGAGCAGGGCCTCGGTGGCTACCTCACCGAGTTCAAGCGCAAGATGCGCGGTGGTGACCTCGGCTCGATCCCCGTGATCATCGGCCTGATCATCATCGGCGTGGTCTTCCAGAGCCTGAACTCCGAATTCCTCTCGGCGAAGAACATCAGCGACATCGCCGTGACGATGGTGGCCACCGGCATGATGGCCGTCGGCATCATCTTCGTGCTGCTCCTCGGCGAGATCGACCTCTCGGTCGGCTCGGTCAGCGGAGTCTCGGGCGCCGTCGTCGCCGTGCTCAGCGTCACGCACGGCATGAACGAATGGCTGGCCGTCCTCGTCGCGATCCTCAGCGGCGCGGTCATCGGAGCCATCCACGGCTTCTTCTTCGCACGGATCGGCGCCCCCGCGTTCGCGGTGACCCTGGCCGGTCTGCTGTTCTGGCTCGGCTTCATGCTCCAGCTGCTCGGTGACACGGGCACGATCAACCTGGACAGCGACGGCGTCGTCGGCAAGCTGACCACGTACTACTTCGCGGACGTGGCGGCCGCCTACGGCCTCGCCGCCCTCGCGGTGATCGGTTACTTCCTCTCCGCGTTCCTGGACACCCGCCGCCGTGAGGCCGCGGGCGTCCCGTCGCGGCCGATCGTCGACATCGTGGTCCGCACCGTCGTCCTCGCGGTGTTCGCCTTCGGCGCGGCGTTCATGTTCAACCAGTACCGCGGCCTCCCGCTGGCCCTGGTCCTCTTCCTCGTCGTCCTGGTCGGTACGGACTTCGTCCTGCGCCGCACCTCCTACGGGCGCAAGATCTTCGCGCTCGGCGGCAGCGTCGAGGCGTCCCGCCGCGCGGGCATCAACGTCACGGCCATCCGCGTCTCGGTCTTCGCCATCGCGGGCACCTTCGCGGCGATCGGCGGCCTGTTCTGGGCCTCCAAGATCGCGGCGGCCAACCAGGGCTCCGGCGGCGGCGACCTCCTGATGAACGTCATCGCCGCGGCCGTCATCGGCGGAACCAGCCTCTTCGGAGGCCGGGGCCGCACCTGGAACGCGCTCCTCGGCGTCATGGTCATCGTCTCGATCCAGTACGGCCTCGCACTGGAAGGCATCGCCACACCGATCAACTACATGATCACCGGCGCTGTTCTTCTCATCACGGTCGTCATCGACTCCATCACCCGCAAGACGCAGAAGACCGCGGGCCGCGCCTGACCGCCGTACCTGCACACCTGTGCCCGGCGCCCCCGTGACGCCGGGCACAGGCATGTCCGCGGGGACGCGGCGCGGGGCGGACCAATGCGCCGCCCGATGACCGCGGCCGTCGGCGGAACATTAGACTCATCGGATCGACACGCTCGACCAGCTCACACGCAAGGAGGCACGGGTGGATCTGCTGACCCGCATCAGGGGACCGCGCGACCTGGACCGGCTCAGCCCTGAGCAGCTGGACCAGCTCGCCGAGGAGATCCGTACCTTCCTCGTCGACGCAGTGTCCAAGACCGGCGGCCACCTCGGCCCGAACCTGGGCGTGGTCGAGCTGACCATCGCCCTGCACCGGGTGTTCGAGTCGCCGCGGGACAAGGTCCTCTTCGACACCGGCCACCAGAGCTATGTGCACAAGCTGCTCACCGGCCGGCAGGACTTCTCGAAGCTCAAGAGCAAGGGCGGCCTCTCCGGATACCCGTCCCGCGCCGAGTCCGAGCACGACGTCATCGAGAACTCGCACGCCTCGACGGTGCTCGGCTGGGCCGACGGCCTCGCCAAGGCCAACGAGGTCCTGAGGAAGGACGACCACGTCGTCGCCGTCATCGGTGACGGCGCACTCACCGGCGGCATGGCCTGGGAGGCGCTGAACAACATCGCCGCCGCCAAGGACCGCCCCCTCGTCATCGTCGTCAACGACAACGAGCGCTCGTACGCCCCGACCATCGGCGGCCTCGCCAACCACCTCGCCACCCTGCGCACCACCGACGGGTACGAGCGGTTCCTGGCCCGCGGCAAGGACCTCCTGGAGCGCACCCCCGTCGTCGGCAGGCCGCTGTACGAGACCCTGCACGGCGCGAAGAAGGGCCTCAAGGACTTCATCGCCCCGCAGGGCATGTTCGAGGACCTCGGACTGAAGTACGTCGGACCCATCGACGGCCACGACATCGAAGCCCTGGAATCCGCCCTGACGCGCGCCAAGCGCTTCGGCGGACCGGTCATCGTGCACTGCCTCACCGAGAAGGGCCGCGGCTACACCCCCGCGCTCCAGGACGACGCGGACCGCTTCCACGCCGTCGGCAAGATCCACCCGGACACGGGTCTGCCCATCTCCACCTCCGGCCTGGACTGGACCTCGGTCTTCGGCGAGGAGATGGTCAAGCTCGGCCACGAGCGGGAGGACATCGTCGCCATCACCGCGGCCATGCTCCAGCCCGTGGGCCTCGGCAAGTTCGAGGAGGCCTTCCCGGACCGGATCTACGACGTCGGGATCGCCGAGCAGCACGGCGCGGTCTCCGCGGCGGGCCTCGCCACCGGCGGACTCCACCCCGTCTTCGCGGTCTACGCCACCTTCCTCAACCGCGCCTTCGACCAGGTCCTGATGGACGTCGCCCTGCACAGGTGCGGCGTGACCTTCGTCCTGGACCGGGCCGGAGTCACCGGCACGGACGGCGCCTCGCACAACGGCATGTGGGACATGTCGATCCTGCAGTGCGTGCCGACGCTCCGCATCGCCGCCCCGCGCGACGCCGACCAGGTCCGCGCCCAGCTGCGCGAGGCCGTCGACGTCGACGACGCCCCGACCGTCGTCCGCTTCTCCAAGGGCGCGGTCGGCCCGTCCGTCAAGGCCGTCGGCACCGTCGGCGGCATGGACGTCCTGCGCGACGCGGACACGGACACGCCGGACGTCCTCCTGGTCTCCGTCGGAGCGCTCGCCCCGATGTGCCTGGAGATCGCCACACTGCTCGACGCGCAGGGCATCTCCACGACGGTGGTCGACCCTCGCTGGGTCAAGCCCGTCGACGAGGCACTCGCCCCGCTCGCCGCACGGCACCGCGTCGTGATCACCGTCGAGGACAACAGCAGGGCGGGCGGCGTCGGCTCCGCCGTCGCCCAGTCACTGCGTGACGCCGACGTCGACGTACCGCTGCGCGACTTCGGCATCCCGCCGGTCTTCCTCGACCACGCCTCCCGCGGCGAGGTCATGGCCGACATCGGGCTGACCGCGCCGGACATCGCCCGTCAGGTCACCGGTCTGGTCGCCAAGCTCGACGGCCGCTACGAGAGCCGCGCGGTGGAGCCCGCCCGCGACTGATCCGGACCGCCGAGTCCTGCGGCACACGACAGTGCGCCCCCGCCGTCCCCGGACGGCGGGGGCGCACTGCCGTACGCGCCCCCGCACCGGCGCCGTTACTCCGTTCGGCCGACCGGGCTTCCCTCTCCCGGGCCCCATCGGGTGAATCGCGCCCTCCCACCGCCCCCCGGCCGCGCGTCGTCTCGATCATGACCGTGATTCGGGTAACGCGGGACGCGGCGACGGACATCACGGAGGCAGACCGGTGAACACACTGTTTCGGACGAAGACGGTCGAACAGTCCATCAGGGATACGGAGGAGCCGGAGCACTCGCTCAAGAAGTCGCTCTCCGCCCTGGACCTCACGGTCTTCGGGGTGGGTGTCATCATCGGCACCGGCATCTTCGTCCTCACGGGCAAGGTCGCCAAGGAGACGGCGGGCCCCGCCACAGCCCTCGCCTTCGTGGCCGCCGGGATCGTCTGCGCCCTCGCGGCCCTGTGCTACGCCGAATTCGCCTCCACCGTCCCCGTGGCGGGATCGGCGTACACCTTCTCGTACGCCTCGCTGGGCGAGCTGGTGGCCTGGATCATCGGCTGGGACCTGGTGCTCGAATTCGCGCTGGGCACGGCGGTGGTGGCCGTCGGCTGGTCCGGCTACGTCCGCTCGCTCATGGACAACGTGGGCTGGACGATGCCCGAGGGGCTCTCCGGGCCGGACGTCGCCAGCGGATTCGGCTTCGACATCCTGGCGTTCGCCCTGGTGCTGATCCTGACCGTCATCCTGGTGCTCGGCATGAAGCTCTCCGCACGGGTGACCACGGTCGTGGTCGCCATCAAGCTGGCCGTCGTCGGGGTCGTCATCATCGCAGGCCTGTTCTTCATCAAGGCGTCCAACTACTCGCCGTTCATCCCGGAGGCCGAGCCCCAGCCGTCCGGTTCCGGCCTGGACGCCCCGCTGGTGCAGCTGATCTTCGGCTACGAACCGACGAACTTCGGCATCATGGGCATCTTCACCGCGGCCTCCGTCGTCTTCTTCGCCTTCATCGGCTTCGACGTCGTGGCCACCGCCGCCGAGGAGACGAAGTTCCCGCAGCGGGACATGCCGCGCGGCATCCTGGCCTCGCTCCTCATCTGCACCCTGCTCTACGTCGCCGTGTCGATCGTGGTCACCGGTATGCAGCACTACTCGGAACTCTCGGTCAGCGCCCCGCTGGCCGATGCCTTCAAGGCGGTCGGGCACCCCTTCTACGCGGGAGTCATCAGCTTCGGGGCCGCGGTCGGCCTCACCACGGTCTGCATGATCCTGCTCCTCGGCCAGACCCGGGTGTTCTTCGCGATGAGCCGCGACGGCCTGCTCCCGCGGTTCTTCTCGGTCACGCACCCGCGCTTCGGCACCCCGTACCGGCCGACCATCCTGCTCGGCGTGATCATCGCGATCGTGGCCGGCTTCACGAGCATCAACGAACTGGCCACCCTGGTGAACATCGGCACGCTCTTCGCCTTCGTGGTCGTCGCCCTCGGCGTCATCGTCCTGCGCCGCACACGCCCCGACCTGCACCGCGCCTTCCGCACCCCGTGGGTCCCGCTGCTCCCGATCGTCTCGGTGGCCGCCTCGGTCTGGCTGATGCTGAACCTGCCGGCGGAGACCTGGCTCCGGTTCGGGATCTGGATGGCACTCGGGGTGATCATCTACTTCGTGTACGGGCGCAGGAACAGCCGTATGGCGAAGGAGGTCTGACTTCCCGGCGGGCCCGCGCCCGGCTCCCGTTCAGGCCCCGCGTGACGGCGGCAGCGGCCGTACCGTACGCGGGCCCGCGCACCGGGCCCCGTACGCCTCGACCCGCTGCCGCAGCCCCCGGTCCGCCGTGACGACGACGCAGGCGCGGTCCGCGTCCGGCCCGGCGGCCCAGCCGGCGACCAGCCCGGCGATCAGGTCGTCGCCCGAGCCGGGCGCGGACTCCACCCGGACGCCCGGCGCGGAGGCCACGTCCCGGGCCGCGCCCTCGACGACCAGGACGAGCTCGACGGGACCGGGATGCCCGGGCAGGCCGTCGGCGGCGTACGGGACGAGGGAGTCCCGCAGCCGCTCCGCCGCACCGTGCCGGTCCCGCCACCAGCCGTCCGGCACGGACCCCACCACATTGGCGGCGTCGACGATCACCAGGGCCTGTTCGTTCGTCACCCCGTCAGGGTGACACGGACTCAGCCGCCGGTCGCGGGGGACTTCTTCGCGGACTCCGGGATCGTGGCGCCGGTACGGATCGCCTTCCAGAGGTCACCGGCCTGCGGCTGTGCCGCCACCACCCGGTTCGGGTCCTGCTTGTCGTACGCCACCGGCAGCATGATCGTCTCCATGGAGGAGGGGTCGACGCCGTTCATCGAGCGGGCGAACTCGGTGAGGGAGGTCAGCGAGGCCAGCCCCTCGTCGGTGGTGAGCGACTTGGTGGCCGAGCTGGCGATCTTGTAGGCGGTCGTCGGGCTGCCCAGCAGGTCCTGCGACTTGATCTCGGTCAGCAGCGAGAACAGGAACTGCTGCTGCAGTCCGATACGGCCCAGGTCGCTGCCGTCACCGACACCGTGCCTGGTACGGACGTAGGCGAGGGACTCGGTGCCGTCGAGCTTGTGTGAACCCGCGGCCAGGTCGAGCCCCGAGGCCTTGTCCTGGATCGGCTCCTCGACGTCGACGGTGACACCACCGATGGCGTCGACCAGGTCCTTGAACCCGGCGAAGTTGATCTCCATGTAGTGGTCGATGCGGACCCCGGACATCTTCTCCACGGTCTTGACCACACAGGCCGGGCCGACCTCGGAGTACACGGAGTTGAACATCCTGCGCTCCGCGGACGGGACCTCGGTCCCGTCGTCCTTCATGCACGCGGGCCGGGTCACCAGGGTGTCGCGCGGGATGGACACGGCGACGGCCTCGGTCCGGCCCTCGGGTATGTGCACCACCATCGCGGTGTCGGAGCGCGCCCCGCCGACGGCGCCGCCACCGCCGAGCTCCTTGTTCTCGGCGCCCGCGCGCGAGTCGGAGCCGAGGACGAGGAGGTTCTGCCCGGCGGTGGGCAGCTTCTCGGGGCGGTCCTCACCGAGCGCCTTGTTGATGTCGACGCCCTTGATGTTGCTGTCGAGGCTGCTGTACATCCAGTACGCGGTGCCGCCGCCGGCGAGCACCAGGACCAGCAGGACCCCGAGCGTGATCTTGAGGCCGCGGCGGCGCTTGCGTTCCTTCTTCCGTCCCCGGTTCGAGGGTTCCGCCCGCCGTGAGGCGGACCGGCCCGGGGGCGTGGCGTCGTGGCTCATCCTGCGAGAGTCCCTTGTTCTCATCGCCCCGAAGGGCTGGGGGCAAGTTGGGGGACTCGGGTGGGGCCGGTCCACGCATGTGGGGGAGGGCTAAGTTTGCACTATAGACATGTATTCGATTCTCGTGTACATCTTCACGCAACCTTCGGCGTGATCTCCCGGAATGTTCCGCAACGCGTGATAGAGACGTCGCCTTCGGTGAGTGCCCTACGGACGCGGGGAGCGCCGGGACCCCGGGTGAGCGGGGATCCTATGATGGGGCGTGTTCGGTCGGCCGCGGGCCGGAGCGCGGGGCGTTCCCGGACGCGGGGCCGAGAAGCTCGGGAAGGACAACCTCACGCCATGCCGGTCAGATCCAGGCGCGCCACCCAGGGCAGGGCCCCGGCCCAGGGGCCCGAAAGCCCCGGCACCAGCGCGCATCACGTGGTGCGGGAGGTGGCGGGCGGCCGCTGGCTCGTCCTGGGCAAGGACGGCCGGCTCAGCGCGTACGCCCTGGCCGACGAAGGAATGCTCCGCTGGACGGAGGAGCGCCCCGGCGGCTCCGCGTGGGCGGGCCCCGAGCTCGTTCCCGTCCCGCACCTCACCTCACTGACGGTGGCTCAGGGGGCCGACGGATTCGTCCACTTCGTGGGCAGGCGCGCCGTGGAGAAGGACGACGGCCCGCCGGTCGTCGACCTGGTGACCGCCACCCAGTTCCAGACCGGCCGCCCCGTCACCCAGTGGCGCCCCCTCGGCAACCCCCACAAGGAACGGCCCAAGGCGGCCCTCCTCGGTGTGCCGGCCGCGGCCGTGAGCGAGACGGGGACGCTCCACGTCTTCGTACGCAACGAGGGCGGCGCCCTGCTCGTCCGGTGCGAGAGGCCCGACGGGAAGTGGGAGGCCTGGCGCGACCTGAAGGTCCGGCGGGTCCAGGACGGCACGGCCACGGTCACCACCGCCTCCGGCCGGGTGGAGGTGCTGGTCCCCGGGGCCGGAGTGACCCCGCGCCTCGTCCGGGAGCCCGGCGGTGCCTACCAGCCGGACCAGGACATCCCCTTCGCGCACGCCCCGGGCAGCGCCGTCGCCCTGGAGACCGCCCAGGACAGGGTCACGTACTACTGGGCGGACGACTCCACGGGAGGGGTCATGGCCTACCGGCCCGGGACCTGGGCGATCCCGCTGGGCGGCTCCGCGTCCACCGGACCGGTCGCCGCCCTGCGGACCCTGCTCGACGGCTACGACTGCACGGTGCTCGCCCACCGCGCGCACGACGGCCAGGTCATGCTCACCGCGTGCGGTACGGAGAACGAGGGCGGCGGCGTGTGGTGGTCCCCCACGGGCGAGTACTGCACGGGCGGCCCCGCCCTCGCGTACGACGCGTACGGGCGGGTGGTGCTCGCGCTCGTCGGCAAGGACGGGGCCCTGCACATCGCACGCCAGAACCGTGAGTCCGGGCTGGCCCTGGACCCCTCCGTCCGGGTCTGAACAGCCGGACACGCGGGAGGGCACCCACGCCCGTGGGTGCCCTCCCGCGTGTCCCGCCCCGTCGGGCTCAGGAAGCGGGCTTGAGCCCGATCGACAGGTAGTTGCTGTCCGTGTAGTACGGGTTGTAGACGACCTTGCGGCCCTCGGTGGTGGTCACCGGGGTCTTCGGATAGACGTTCACGGGCTTGCGCTGCGTGATGTCGTCCCCGAACCGGCCGAGCCGCAGCCGGTGGGACTCGCCCGACACCGTCAGGTTCCCCGGGATGCTCAGCGAGAGGTCCCAGATCGTGTCGACCTCGACCATCCGGTCGGCGTACTGCTGGAGTTCGAACGTGAAGCTCGCACCCCCGTTCGCGAACGCGCAGGGGATCGAGAAGAACGCGTTCGCGTCCTTGCGGCTCTGCGCGATGATCTGCGCGCCGTGGCCCGCGATGTCGACCTGCGGGCCGTGCTGCGCCGCGGGGACCCCGAGGGCGTAGACCTGCACGTTCAGGTGCGGGCCGGCCGACTCGACGGAGAGGACCTCCGCGTGCGCGGGGAACTCCCGGGAGACGATCTGGAGATGACCGTCCTCGGAGCGGGTGAACGACCTGAACCGCACCGGGCCGGCGTCGCCGGGAGCCGAGATCAGCGAGTTCGCGGTCTGCTGGAGCTCCTTGACCTTCACCCGGCGCATCACCCCGTCGTCCTCACGGCGCAGCAGGACGTTCCACGTACCGCCGGGCAGGCGCAGCTGCCCGGGGATCGCCGCGTAGTGGCGGCCGTTGGCGGTCTGCTCGACGGCGGCGGCCATCAGCGCCTGGCGGCCGTCCGCGGCGTTGACGCACAGCACCGAGAAGCGCCCACCGGGGGCCCGCGTGGGGTCGACGACGAACTCCAGGTCCCCTGCGGACGTGGCCCGGCACAACGCCTCGGGGCGGAAGTCGCGGGCGGTGAGCAGGCGGCTCAGCCAGCCCTCGTAGCTCTGCGCCTGGGCCTCGTCGCTGTAGTTGCGTGACTTCTCCACGGCGTGCGCACCGAGCCGCACCCGCAGGTCGGCGTCGCCCATGAGCCGGTCGAGGTTCTTGGCGAAGGCGTCCACGTCGCCGACGGGGGACAGGGCGCCGTCCACCCCGTCGGAGATGATCTCCGACGGGCCGTGCGGACCCGCGGTGCTCAGGACGGGTACCCCGCAGGTCATGGCCTCCACGATGGTCAGGCCGAAGGTCTCGTCCGTCGAGGCGGACGTGTGCAGGGCTGCCTTCGCGAGCTCCTCGCGCAGGTGCTTCGTGTGCCCCATCAGGAGGATGCGCTCGTTCGCGCCGAGGCCGTCGACGAGCTTGCGGAGCTTGGCCTTCTCCTCGCCGCTGCCGTAGATGCGCAGGGTCCAGTCGGGGTACTTCCGGCCGAGCTGCGCGAACGCCTCGACGAGGAGGTCGAACCGCTTCCAGCCCACGAGGCGCCCGGACGCGGTCACGATCCGCGACTCGTGCACGTCCGCCCGCATGAACGTGCTGGTGACGGCGTTGGGAATGGCGTGGAAGACCGTTCCCACGGCGCCGTACGCGTCCCGGTGGGTCTGGGCGTCCCTCGCCGTCACCGTCACGAAGCCGTCCAGCCGCGGGATGGCCGCGTCCAGCATCTTCCGGGAGCCCGCCGTCTGGTGGTGGTAGTGCGTGTGGGCCTGGCCCATGGTGATGTACTGCCCGGTGCCCAGCGAGGTCAGCAGGGCGATGGTGTTGGGCGCAGTCGCGATGACGACGTCCGCCTCCGTGCTCCGCAGATAGGCGGCGGCGCGCTCGTCCATGAGCCGGCTGTAGCGGTTCTTCTCGTCGGCCTTGTAGCCGGTGCAGTGCTCGGACGCGACCGAGTGCTGCGGATCGTCGAGGTCCACCGAGCCGTTGCGGGTGTCCACCAGTGTGCGCAGCCCGATCTCCGGCGCGAACCGGAGCGGCGGCACGTCGTGGTACTGGAACACGCTCACGAGCTCGATGTCGTGCCCGCGGGCCGCGAGCGAGTTGGCGAGCGTCTGGGTGGCGACGGACGTACCGGCCTGGCCGTAGGCGCTGTACATCAGAAAAGCGATCTTCACGGGGTCTCCTGCGACGGTGGTCCGGGGGCGCTCGGACTCAGACGGACTGGTCCTCGGATGTGCTCAGGACCTGCGAGAGCGCCGATTCGAAGGCCGAGTCGGGCGCGGCCGTGGGGTCCTGCCGCCGTACGTCGATCACATGGCCGGTCATACCGGAGAGGAGGACGTCGAGGGAGCGGCGCGCCACCTCCTGGGAGGAGAGCAGCGATCCGTCGGGCTCCGCCCCGAAGGCCTTCGTCCGCATCGGCGTCGCCGTCCGCTCCGGGTTCACGCAGTTGACCCGGATGCCGTCCTCCGCCCATTCGTCCGACAGCGCCTGGGTGAGGTTCACCATGGCCGCCTTCGTCGAGGAGTACAGGCTGTACTCGGCACGGCCGCGCGTGTAGCTGCTGGAGGTGAACAGCAGCAACTGGCCCCCGGTCTCCGCCAGGTACTTGTACGCGGTGCGGGCGATGTTCACGGGCGCGAGGTAGTTGACCTCCAGCGCTTCGCGGATGGTGGCGTTGTCGGTCTCGTCGAGCCTGCCGATCCGCAGGACGCCCGCGGTGTTGACCACGAAGTCGATGCGGCCGGTCTCCGCGTACGCCCTGGCGAAGGCCTCCTCGACGTGGTCGGGGTTCTCCACATGGGTCCCGGTGGTGGAGCGGCCCAGCGCGTGGACCCGCGCCCCGTACCCCTCGGCGGTCCGGGCGATGTCGGCGCCGATCCCGTACGAGCCGCCGAACACGATGACGGTCCTGCCCGCCAGCCGGTCCCGGTAGAACGCGTCGTCACCGGGTGCCGGAGCGGTCGTGGACGCCAGCTGGAAGAGCTTGTCCGCGATGAAGACGTCGACCGGCTGCGTCACCTTCATGTTGTACTCGTCGCCGATCACGACGTGGACCGGCACCTCGGGAAGGTACTTGACGACGACCGAGCAGTCGTCCGTGGCCTGGAAGAACGGGTCGGCGGCGGCGTGCTCGTACGCCTCGCGGATGGTGGAGAGCCAGAACCCCTGCGGCGTCTGGCCGCGCCTGAGGCGGGCCCGGTCGGGGACGTCCGTGATGAACTCGCCGTCCTCGCCGTGCGTCCTGGTCACGATCACCGTGTCGGACGACGGAATGGCCACGTCGACGGCGGAGTAGCGCTCCAGCGCCGTCACGCACTCCTTGACCACGTGCTGGGACAGGAGGGGACGCACCGCGTCGTGGAACAGGAGATTGCAGTCCGTCCCGCCGTCGAGCCGCTCGGAGACCGCCCGTATCGCGATGTTCGTGGTCTCGCTGCGCGTGCCGCCGCCGGCCAGCACGCACGACACCTTGCGCAGCCCCGCGCGGGCCACGATCGCCTCGGCCTCGGCCACATGGCTCGGCGTCATCAGGACGACGATGTCGTCGATGTCCGGAGCGTCCTCGAAGATCTGCAGGGTGTGTTCGAGGATGGGCTTCCCCGCGATCTTCAGGAGCTGCTTCGGTATGGAGAGACCGATGCGCTGCCCGGTGCCACCGGCGAGGACAACTGCGACCGTACGGCGACGGGTGGCGCGGATGCTCAAGACGTTCCTGCTTCCTGGAAGGGATGGGGGTGGATCCGGAGGGCCCGTCAGGCGGGCTGGTGCGGCTGGGACTCCGGGGCTTCCTGCGCCGTGTACTCGACGGGGAAGTCCCTGAGCCCGCGGAGGTAGAGATCGTTCGCCGCCTGGGCGAAGCGGACCGTCGACGGGGGGTGGTCCGGACCGAGCAGGTATTCCTTCAACTGCTCCCGGTACGGGGCCATGACGTCCTGGTCCCTGGAGAGCATGGCGTCCAGGGCCATCTCCAGGCCGTTGCACTCGGAGTCGAGGAGGTACGACGCGTACGCGGTCCGCTGCTCGTTCCTGAACTCGGCGTCCGGGAGACCTTCCAGATTGAAGATCGCGTAGGGCTTGCGGGTCGCCACGAAGTCCGAGACCACGCTCGACATGTCGCCGATGAGCAGGTCCGAGTGGTTGAAGCAGTCGTACAGCGTGGGAACCCGCTCGGTCACCACGTGGTGCGCGTCGGCGGGCAGCGAGTCCCAGTAGAGCGAGCCGGCCTGGTCACGGAACTTGCGGATCCGGGTGGTCCGCTCATCCTCGGTGAGGTCCGGGTACCTGGAACGGACCCCGCGCTCCTGGAGCGCGGCGAGACGCTTGTCGATGCGCGCCAGCCTGCGGGTGGCGGTCTTGGAGTCCATGACCTTCCGGCCGAACCGTCGGGCGTTGTCGTCCTGGAGCAGCGCGATGATGCGCCGGTGCGCCGCTGCGGCGGCGGGGGAGCGGGTGCCGGTCAGCGGGTGCGGCTTGTAGATGATCCGCAGCCGCCGTTCGTGGCCGAGCAGGGTGCGGATGAGGTGCTCACCCGCGGGGATGACCGACGTGTAGCAGGCGTCGTCCGTCCAGCCCTCCCAGGTGGGGGCGTAGATCACGGTGGGTGTCTCGTCGGCGACCTGGCCCGTCCAGCGGCGCAGCGGCATCAGCTGCGGACGTCCGACCTCGACGATCTGGTGGGAGGAGACCGCGTGCTTGATGCGCTCGTACCGGTCGCGTCCGGCGCGGCCGGCCACCCAGATCTCGTCGAAGACCTTGCTGACGCGGTTGCTGCTGGCCAGCTTGTCGCTGTCGCCGTGACCGATGAAGACGTGCTTGACCTCGTGCCGCTGGAGCATGTGCACGTTCTTGCCGGCGTTGCCGGGGTACAGCGCGACCCGGAGCTCCGGCATCTCGACCCGTGCCAGGTTCTCGGCCTTCGGCACACAGATGACGGGTACGGAGGTGGCGTCGAGGAAGCGCAGGGTCGCGCGTTCGCGCAGCACGATGACGGGCCGCAGCTCCATCTCCTCCAGCGACTCCAGCCACATGTTCACCTGGTACATGAAGTCCTTGGAGACGGCGGCGAAGGTGAAGTAGAGCGCGACCTGCGGGCGGTACTGCGCGAGCTGCCAGTTGAGCTCGCCCATGGCGTCGTCCGGAGTGGGCAGGATCAGGGCGTTCCTGGCGCCGGGCAGCAGGACGAGGACGGCCAGGAAGGCGAGCCACACCGACGCGATGCCGCCGAAGGTCACGTACTGCCAGTTGTCCGTCGCGATGGTGCCGATCGCCCCGGCGACGAGCGGGACGTCCAGGTGCAGCATCTTGCGGACGTGCTTGCTCATCAGGAACGGGTGCGGCAGGCGGCGGATCCCCAGCGCCTCCAGGTCCAGCCCGCGGGTGGTGAACGGCAGCGCCGCGCGCTCCGACCTGACCCGCTTCAGCAGGGCGCCGTAGACCAGCTGCAGGACGAACAGCAGCAGCAGTCCGACCGACGTCATCTGGACGACGAACGAGTCGAGGTCGATCATGGCGCCGCAGAGCGCGAGCAGCAGGAACTGGCGGATCAGGAAACGGATGGTCAGACCGAAGCGGGAGTCCCTGAGGCGGTCCAGGGTCGAGGACTCGGCGGTGTGCAGGAGGAGGTCGGCCGCATAGCTGATCGCCACGGCGTAGGCGAAGACCGGGAGTGACACCATCACGACCGCCGCCGTCATGGCGACGAAGCTGAGTACCAGTGCGGCAGAGATCAGCACCCCGATCACGGCCTGACGCTGCGGCTTGCCCATGGGCGGACAGCCCCTCCTTCAGTGATGTTGTGCGGCGCGTGGCGACGGTGCCAGCTGGAGACAGTGGAGTGCCGCACGTCATCACAGTGGGGGGCCGAGCCGCAGGTCTAGCTGAAGGGCGGACGGTGCGTAAGGAGCTCGTGAAGCATCAGGGGGAACTTTAGACACTCACGAAAGATTCAGTGAACTTTCAGAGGGAAAAAGTCGAATATTTGATAGCTGGATGCTGAACAGTTATATACGGACAGCTTCTCGTGGTCGCGCGAGCCTTGCTTCGCACGCTGGGTGACGGGGATGACGCCCGCCCCCACGTGCAGGCCCGCACGTGTCCGCCCCGCGCGTCCCCGGGCACGACGAAGGGGGGTACGGCCCGGTCACCGGGCCGTACCCCCCTTCGCGTGTCGGACAGATGTTACGCCGGGACGCTCGCCACGCCCTGCGCGAGGAACCGCTTCCCGTTGACCCGCTCCGAGACGCCCTCACGGTCCAGGTACGGCGTGATGCCGCCCAGGTGGAAGGGCCAGCCCGCGCCGGTGATCAGGCAGAGGTCGATGTCCTGGGCCTCGGCGACGACGCCCTCGGCCAGCATGAGGCCGATCTCCTGCGCCACCGCGTCCAGGACGCGGTCGCGGACCTGGTCCTCCGTCAGGACGCTGTCGCCCTGCTCGAGGAGCGCCGCGACCTCCGGGTCCAGCTCCGGCTTGCCGGAATCGTAGACGTAGAAGCCGCGCTTGCCCGCCTTGACCACCGCGG
Source organism: Streptomyces sp. NPDC058637 (assembly GCF_042717325.1). Lineage (NCBI taxonomy): Bacteria > Bacillati > Actinomycetota > Actinomycetes > Kitasatosporales > Streptomycetaceae > Streptomyces > Streptomyces sp. NPDC058637. The sequence continues at coordinate 27,291 of NZ_JBHXRD010000017.1, forward strand.
CCAGGTTCTCGGAGACGGTGAACCGGTCCGGGAAGGCGCGGTTCAGGGTCTCGGAGACGTGCAGACCGATCGCCGGGCCGACGAGCTCCAGCAGCACCAGCGGGGACATCGGCAGGCCGAGGGGCTCGATGGCCTTCTCCGCCGTCTCGACCGGGGTGCCCTCGTCGATGATGTTCTGGATCTCGCCCATGAAGCGGGTGAGGATGCGGTTGACGACGAACGCCGGGGCGTCCTTCACCAGGACCGCGGTCTTCTTCAGCTTGCGGGCGACACCGAAGGCCGTGGCCAGCGAGGCGTCGTCGGTCTGCTCACCGCGGACGATCTCCAGGAGGGGGAGGACCGCGACCGGGTTGAAGAAGTGGAAGCCGACGACCCGCTCGGGGTTCTTCAGCTTCGACGCCATCTCGGTGACCGAGAGGGACGAGGTGTTGGTGGCGAGGATCGCGTGCGCCGGGGCGACCGCCTCGACCTCCGCGAACACCTGCTGCTTGACGCCGATCTCCTCGAAGACCGCCTCGATGATGAAGTCGGCGTCGGAGAAGCCCTCCGCCTTGTCCAGCACACCGGAGACCAGGGCCTTCAGGCGGTTCGCCTTGTCCTGGTTGACGCGGCCCTTGCCGAGCAGCTTCTCGATCTCGGCGTGGACGTAACCCACACCCTTGTCGACACGCGCCTGGTCGATGTCCGTGAGGACGACCGGGACCTCCAGGCGGCGCAGGAACAGCAGGGCGAGCTGCGAGGCCATCAGGCCCGCGCCCACCACACCGACCTTGGTGACCGGACGGGCCAGGGACTTGTCCGGCGCGCCGGCCGGGCGCTTGGCGCGCTTCTGGACCAGGTTGAAGGAGTAGATCCCCGAGCGCAGCTCGCCGCCCATGATCAGGTCCGCGAGGGCCTGGTCCTCGGCGTCGAAGCCGGCACCCAGGTCGCCGTCCTTGGCCGCCGCGATGATCTCCAGCGCGCGGTACGCCGCCGGGGCCGCGCCGTGCACCTTGGAGTCGGCGATGGCCCGGCCACGGGCGACGGCCTGGTCCCAGGCGTCACCGCGGTCGACCTCGGGACGCTCCACCGCGATCTCGCCCCTGAGGACGGAGGCGGTCCAGAGCAGCGACTGCTCCAGGAAGTCCGCACCCTCGAAGAGGGCGTCGGCGATCCCGAGTTCGAAGACCTGCTTGCCCTTGAGCTGGCGGTTCTGGTTCAGCGAGTTCTCGATGATCACCGAGACGGCGCGGTCGGCGCCGATCAGGTTGGGAAGCAGCGCGCAGCCGCCCCAGCCGGGGACCAGACCGAGGAAGACCTCGGGCAGCGAGAACGCGGGGATCGCGGAGGAGACGGTGCGGTACGAGCAGTGCAGGCCGATCTCGACACCGCCGCCCATCGAAGCGCCGTTGTAGTACGCGAACGTGGGGACCGCGAGGCCGGACAGCCGGCGGAAGACGTCGTGGCCGCCCTTGCCGATGGCCAGCGCGTCCTCGTGCTTCCTCAGCAGCTCGACGCCCTTGAGGTCGGCGCCGACCGCGAAGATGAACGGCTTGCCGGTGATGCCCACACCGGTGATCGCGCCCTCGGCGGCCTCCTTCTCGACCTGGTCGACGGCGGCGTTCAGATTCGCCAGCGACTGCGGGCCGATGGTGGTCGGCTTGGTGTGGTCGAAGCCGTTGTCCAGCGTGATGAGGGCGAACCGGCCCGCACCGCCGGGAAGGTCGAGGTGGCGTACGTGCGCCTGCGTGACGACCTCACCGGGGAACAGCTCGGCCGCGCCCTTCAGAAGCTCAGTGGTGGTGGTGCTCACTTGTTGCCTCCGTCGAAATTCGGGTTCTCCCAGACGACCGTGGCGCCCATGCCGAAGCCGACGCACATCGTCGTCAGGCCGTAGCGGACCTCCGGCTGCTCCTCGAACTGGCGGGCCAGCTGAGTCATCAGGCGGACGCCGGAGGAGGCCAGCGGGTGACCGTAGGCGATCGCGCCGCCGTACCGGTTGACGCGCGCGTCGTCGTCGGCGATGCCGTAGTGCTCCAGGAAGGCGAGCACCTGCACGGCGAAGGCCTCGTTGATCTCGAAGAGACCGATGTCGGAGATGGAGAGACCGGCCTTGGACAGGGCCTTCTCCGTCGCCGGGATCGGGCCGTAGCCCATGACCTCCGGCTCGACGCCGGCGAAGGCGTACGAGACGAGACGCATCCTGACCGGGAGGCCCAGCTCGCGGGCGACGTCCTCGGCGGCGAGCAGCGAGGCGGTGGCGCCGTCGTTGAGCCCCGCGGCGTTGCCGGCCGTCACGCGGCCGTGGGCGCGGAACGGGGTCTTCAGACCGGCCAGGGACTCCATGGAGGTGCCCGGGCGCATCGGCTCGTCGGCGGTGACCAGGCCCCAGCCCGTCTCGCCGGCCTCCGCGTTGGTGCGGCGCACGGCGACCGGCACCAGGTCCTGCTGGATCTTGCCGTCGGCGTACGCCTTGGCGGCCTTCTCCTGCGAGCGGACCGCGTACTCGTCGGCGCGCTGCTTGGTGATCGAGGGGTACCTGTCGTGCAGGTTCTCCGCGGTCATGCCCATGAACAGGGCGGACTCGTCGACCATCTTCTCCGAGACGAGACGCGGATTCGGGTCCACGCTCTCGCCCATCGGGTGGCGGCCCATGTGCTCGACACCACCGGCGACGACGACGTCGTACGCGCCGAAGGCGATGGAACCGGCCGTCGCCGTGACGGCGGTCAGGGCGCCCGCGCACATGCGGTCGATGGAGTAGCCGGGGACCGACTGCGGCAGACCGGCCAGGATTCCGGCGGTGCGGCCGAGCGTGAGGCCCTGGTCGCCGATCTGCGTGGTCGCGGCGATGGCGACCTCGTCGATCAACGCGGGGTCCAGGTCCGGGTTGCGGCGCAGCAGCTCCCGGATGGCCTTCACGACGAGATCGTCGGCTCGGGTCTCGTGGTAGATGCCCTTCGGGCCCGCTTTGCCGAACGGGGTGCGGACGCCGTCGACGAAGACGACGTCCCGGATGGTACGAGGCACGGTGGCTCTCCTCCAGGGTGCGGGATGGCACTGCTGCGGGGCGCGCCCAGGAGCGCGCCGCCCCCCACATGCTACTTGCGGGTAACCAGGCTGCCCACCCCCTGCGGGCGGAGCGGCGAAGGTCACACGTCACACACTGCCCGTACGGCCCTCCCGCGCACCATGTCCGCGGCGATCGGGTGCGAGGACCGGAGCACCTCGGCGACGAACCCGCGCCTCGGCACCCCCGGATGACGCAGTGCGGGACCGTGGTCCCACGCGACCACCACGGCGACGGCGCCCAGGGCCGTCCGCCGGCCGAGCGTGGCCAGGGCGCGCACGGGGCGGGGGAGAGCCCCGAGCGCCCGGCGCGGGCGTGCGCAGTGGAACGGCACGTGCCGCTCCTCGTCGGTGAGGATCCGGCCCGCCACCTCACGGGTGAGCGCGTCGTCCGTCCCGTCGCGCAGGGCCCGGTGGTAACGCAGCGCGATCACTTCCGCGATCATCGGAGCCAGCGGCTCCAGCAGTCTGCGCAGCGCCACGAAGACCCGGTCGCTCCGGTGCGAGCGGAGCGTGGACGCCCCGCCCGCGGCCGGCAGCAGTGCGAGCAACCTGGCGTGATTTCGCTCCTCGTCGAGGAACAACCGGACCGCCGACGTGTACGCCAGGTCCCCCCGCGGCCTCCGCGTCGGCGATCAGATTCGCGCCGTCCCCGTCCTCGCCGACCTGGAAACACCGCAGGCTGCGCCGGACCGGCCCGCGCGGCCGGGCACCCGGCTCCCACTCCCGATCCCCCCGGCGTTCGCGCTCGTCCTCGAACGCGCGTAGCCAGTCGTCGAACCCGTCTGTCGTCCGCTCCCCCCGGGGCGTACGTACGTGGTCAGGCGCTCGTGTCCAGGGCGCGCAGCAGCAGCGGGCCGACCTGCTCGATCTGCCAGCGGCGGGCGCCGTACCCGGCGAGCGCGTCCTCGACCCCGTCCGGCGTCAGGCCCCGGGGCGGCTCCCAGCAGAGCCGGCGCACGGTGTCCGGGGTGATCAGATTCTCCTGCGGCATGTGCAGCCGCTCCGCGAGCTCCGACACCGCGGTGCGGGCCGCCGACAGGCGGGCCGCGGCGGCCGGGTCCTTGTCCGCCCAGGAGCGGGGCGGCGGCGGTCCGGCGGGCATCTGGCCGGGCTGCGGGAGCTCCGACTCGGGCAGCTCCTTGGCCCGGTCGACGGCCGCCTGCCACTGCTCCAGCTGACGGCGCCCCATGCGGTGGCCGAAGCCGGGCAGCGCGGTGAGGGCCTGCACGTTCACCGGGAGGGCGAGGGCCGCTTCGATGATCGCGGCGTCGCCGAGCACCTTGCCGGGCGAGATGTCACGGCGCTGCGCGACCTGGTCACGGGCGGTCCACAACTCCCGTACGACCGCGATCTGACGGCGCCGGCGCACCTTGTGCATGCCGGAGGTGCGGCGCCAGGGGTCCTTGCGCGGCGGGGCGGGGGGCGCCGTGGCGATGGCGTCGAACTCCTCCAGGGCCCACTCCAGCTTGCCCTGCCGGTCGAGCTCCCCCTCCAGGGCGTTACGCAGGTCGACCAGCAGTTCGACGTCGAGCGCGGCGTAGCGCAGCCAGGGGTCGGGCAGTGGGCGGGTGGACCAGTCGACCGCGGAGTGGCCCTTCTCCAGCGCGTAGCCGAGGACGTTCTCCACTATGGCGCCGAGGCCGACCCGCGGGAATCCAGCCAGCCGTCCGGCGAGCTCCGTGTCGAAGAGCGAGGTCGGGATCATGCCTATGTCACGCAGGCAGGGCAGATCCTGGGTTGCGGCGTGCAGGATCCACTCGGTGCCGGCGAGGGCCTCGCCCAGGCCCGAGAGGTCGGGGCAGCCGACCGGGTCGATCAGGGCGCTGCCCGCGCCGTCGCGGCGCAGCTGCACGAGGTAGGCGCGTTGCCCGTAGCGGTAGCCGGACGCGCGCTCGGCGTCGACGGCGACGGGTCCGGTGCCCGCGGCGAACGCCGCGATCACCTCGGCCAGCGCGTCGTCGGTCGCCACCACCGGGGGAATGCCCTCGCGCGGTTCGAGCAAGGGGATCGGCGCCGGGGCGACGTCGTCCGGGGGAGCGCCCCCGGTGGTTCGCAGTGAGGTGTCTGCTGCGGTCTCTTGGGCGTCGGTCACATGCCAAGGGTATCTGTGTATGTGCGGCACCCGTCGACGTAACGTTCCGCCGACGGGTGCCGATGCACGTAAACCGGCCGGGTACGCATCGCTGCACGTACCGGCGGGGAGTGGGGGTCAGTGGATGATGCCCGTCCGCAGGGCCACGGCGACCATTCCTGCGCGGTCTCCGGTGCCGAGCTTGCGGGCGATGCGGGCGAGGTGGCTCTTGACGGTGAGGGCGGAGAGGCCCATCGAGACGCCGATGGCCTTGTTGGACTGGCCTTCGGCGACCAGGCGGAGCACCTCCACCTCACGTCCGGACAGTTCGCGGTAGCCGCCCGGGTGGCTCGGGGAACCGGGAGGCCTGCGGTGCATGCGGGCTGCGTTGGCGCCGATCGGAGCGACACCGGGTCGGGAGGGGTGGCCGATGTTGGTACGGGTGCCGGTGACGACGTAGCCCTTCACGCCGCCCGCGAGGGCATTGCGAACCGCGCCGATGTCATCGGCGGCGGAGAGGGCGAGGCCGTTCGGCCAGCCGGCGGCTCGGGTCTCGGACAGCAGGGTCAGCCCGGAACCGTCGGGCAGGTGGACGTCGGCAACGCAGATGTCGCGCGGGTTGCCGACGCGGGGGCGGGCCTCCGCGATGGACGACGCCTCGATGACGTCACGAACTCCGAGTGCCCACAGATGGCGGGTGACGGTGGAACGGACGCGCGGGTCGGCCACGACGACCATGGCCGTCGGCTTGTTCGGGCGGTAGGCGACCAGGCTTGCGGGCTGCTCGAGGAGAACGGACACCAGGCCTCCTGGGGAGTGGCGGTACGGGCCGGCTCGGGGGTGAAGCCGGGGCGAACCGTGCTTGAAGGGTCATTGACCTCTTCGGCAGCAGGCGCGTCCTCCTTTAGGGGAAGATCACGATTTAGTGAGTAACAATTCGGGCAAATAGGACGCGCGATCGATTGTACGAAAAGAGAGCCGGTGCTCGCGCGGCCGGCTCCCTCCCAAAGGTGACGCTGCGTCAGGGCTTCTGGGGGCCCCGCCGCTGGGGCAGCGTCACGACCGCCGCGTCGGTCCCCGACGGCGGCAGACCGGCGAGCTGGCAGAGCAGGTCGCCCCACGCGGTCAGGTGCCCCGCCGTGTCCGGCACGCCGCCACGCCCCTCCCGTGGCGTCCAGGAGGCCCGGATCTCGATCTGTGTCGCCGGGCGCCGCGCGCCCAGCGCGCCGAAGTAGTGAGATCCGGCGCGCGTCACCGTCCCGCCCGCCTCCCCGTACGACAGGCCCCGCGCGTCCAGCGCACCCGTCAGCCAGGACCAGCACACCTCGGGCAGCAGCGGGTCGGCCGCCATCTCCGGTTCCAGTTCGGCCCGCACCAGCGTCACCAGCCGGAAGGTGCCCTGCCAGGTGTCGTGCCCGGACGGATCGTGCAGCAGCACGAGACGGCCGTCGGCGAGATCGTCCTCGCCGTCCACGACCGCGGCCTCCAGGGCGTACGCGTGCGGGGCGAGGCGTTGGGGCGGCCGCGTCGGCTCGACCTCCAGTTCGGGGCGCAGGCGGGCGGAGCGCAGCGCGTCGACCGCCGAACGGAAGGCGGACGGGACGGAATCGTCCCCACCGCTCTCCTCGGTAGCAGCGCCATCGGAATGATCGGAGAATTGTCCCTGAGCCGGAGCCATGCCGGGAAGAGTAGGCGGAACCGGAGCCTCGCGCAGGGAGGGACACCCATGCGGGGTCGGGCTCGTTACGCATGCGTGCGAAGATTCCGTGTGTGAGTGCCAACGACAGCCCCTCGGGCCTGCAGACGACATCCGCCACCCATGAGTCGGCCTTCCTCAAGGCGTGCCGGCGTGAGCCCGTGCCGCACACCCCGGTGTGGTTCATGCGCCAGGCGGGGCGCTCACTCCCCGAGTACCTGAAGGTCCGCGAAGGCATCGCGATGCTCGACTCCTGCATGATGCCGGAGCTCGTCACCGAGATCACCCTGCAGCCCGTACGCCGCCACAAGGTCGACGCCGCGATCTACTTCAGCGACATCGTCGTACCGCTCAAGGCCATCGGCATCGACCTCGACATCAAGCCCGGCATCGGCCCGGTGATCGCCGAGCCGATCCGCACCCGCGCCGACCTGGCCCGGCTGCGCGACCTCACGCCCGAGGACGTCCCGTACGTCACCGAGGCCATGGGCATGCTCACCGCCGAGCTGGGCGCCACGCCGCTGATCGGTTTCGCCGGTGCGCCGTTCACTCTCGCGAGCTACCTGGTGGAGGGCGGCCCGTCCCGCAACCACGAGCGCACCAAGGCCATGATGTACGGCGACCCGGAGCTCTGGGCCGACCTGCTCGACCGGCTCGCGGCGATCACCGGGGCGTTCCTGAAGGTCCAGATCGAGGCGGGCGCCTCGGCGGTCCAGCTGTTCGACTCCTGGGTGGGCGCCCTCGCCCCCGCCGACTACCGCCGCTCCGTGATGCCGGCCTCCGCGAAGGTGTTCGACGCCGTCGCGTCGTACGGCGTCCCGCGCATCCACTTCGGTGTGGGCACCGGTGAACTGCTCGGCCTCATGGGCGAGGCCGGTGCGGACGTCGTCGGCGTCGACTGGCGGGTCCCGATGGACGAGGGCGCCCGTCGGGTCGGCCCCGGCAAGGCCCTCCAGGGCAACCTCGACCCGGCGGTGCTGTTCGCGCCGACGGAGGCGGTGGAGGCGAAGGCCCGCGAGGTGCTCGACGCCGCCGCCGGTCTCGAGGGCCACATCTTCAACCTGGGCCACGGGGTCATGCCGACGACCGACCCGGACGCGCTGACCCGGCTCGTGGAGTACGTCCACGAGCAGACGGCACGCTGACCCGGGCGCGGTGCGGCTCCGGGTCCCTGACCCGGGAGCAGGCCCGGCATTCCGTCGAGGCGGTCGTCGGAGACGACCGTCCTCTCCCGGAAGCCGCTGCCGCAGTCCGGGCAGTCGCGGCCGGAGCGGGTGACCCAGCGGGCCGGAAGGCGCGGGCGGCTGCTGCTCAGCAGGACGCCGAGGCCCACACGGGCGGCAGCCCCCGGCACCAGGAGGGACGGGCCGGGTACGGACGTCCGGGGCTCCTCGGGTTCGGACCGACGGGCGTTCCACGAGGGGACGAGGTCCGGCCCTTCGCCGTCCAGGCGGTGCCCGCCTCCCCGGTTCAGGCCGTGCCCGCCTTCCGTACCGCCGTCACCGTCTTGCGGGCCGCCACCAGGACCGGGTCCCAGACCGGGGAGAACGGCGGGGCGTAACCGAGGTCTAGCGCGGTCATGGCCTCCACCGTCATTCCGGCGGTGAGCGCCACCGCCGCGACGTCCACGCGCTTGGCGGCCCCGTCACGGCCCACGATCTGCACGCCGAGGAGCCGGCCGGTCCGGTACTCGGCGATCATCTTCACCGTCATCGGCCGCGCCCCCGGGTAGTAGCCCGCCCGCCCCGTCGACTCGATCGTCGCCGTGACGTACCGCAGGCCGACCGCCCGCGCGTCCTTCTCGCGGAGTCCGGTCCTGGCGATCTCCAGGTCGCAGACCTTGCTGACCGCCGTACCGACCACACCCGGGAAGATGCCGTAGCCGCCGCCGACGTTGGCCCCGATGATCTGGCCGTGCTTGTTGGCGTGGGTGCCCAGCGCGATGTGGCGGGTGCGGCCCGCCACGAGGTCCAGGACCTCCACGCAGTCGCCGCCCGCCCAGATGTCGTCGTGGCCCACGACCCGCATCGACAGATCGGTCAGCAGGCCGCCGTGCGGGCCGAGCGGCAGACCGGCCGCGCGGGCCAGGGCGGTCTCCGGCTCGACGCCGATGCCGAGCACCACCACGTCCGCCGGATAGCTCGCGTCGTCCGTGGCCACAGCGGTGACGCGACCGTCCGGCCCGGTGTCGATACGGGTGACCGCGGCGCCGTTCACCGTGGTGATGCCCAGCCCGTCCATCGCCTCGTGGACGAGACGGCCCATGTCGGGGTCGAGCGTCGCCATGGGCTGCGCGCCGCGGTTGAGCACCGTCACCTCGAAGCCACGCTTCAGCATCGCCTCGGCCATCTCGACGCCGATGTAGCCCGCCCCGACCACGACCGCCCGGCGTCCGGGGGCGTGGTCCAGCGAGTCCAGGAGCGCCTGGCCGTCGTCCAGGGTCTGCACCCCGTGCACCCCGGGGGCGTCCATCCCGGGCAGCTCGGGCCGGACCGGGCGGGCTCCCGTCGCGATCACCAGCTTGTCGTAGCCCGTCCAGTACGTCCGCCCGCCGTCCCGGTCCAGTGCCCGCACCCGCCGCCCGGCGACATCGATCTCCGTCACCTCGGTGCGGATCCGCAGGTCGATGGAACGGGCCCGGTGCTCCTCGGGCGTACGGGCGACGAGGTCGTCCCGCTCCTCGACGTCGCCGCTCACCCAGTACGGGATGCCGCAGGCGGAGTACGAGGTGAAGTGGCCGCGTTCGAAGGCGACGATCTCCAGGTCGTCCGGCCCCTTGAGCCTGCGGGCCTGCGACGCGGCGGACATGCCCGCCGCGTCGCCCCCGATGACCACCAGTCGTTCCGCCGCCATGCCGGGTCCCTTCGCCGCAGTGTCAGGGAGCCCACGCTACGGCGCTCATGGTGCCGACGGGGCCTCCGGGGCGGGAGCGTTGGGCGTCGTCGTGGGCGGGGCCGGACGGTGACGACGCGGCAGACGGCCGCGGAGCAGCCGCCACAGACCCGCCAGGACGGCCGCCGCGGCCAGGAACGGAGCCGTGGCACCGATCGCCACAGCGATCCACCGCAGCATCGTCACGAACGCGTCCCAGCCGCCGGCCAGCGCGTCCAGGAAGCCCGTGTCCTCGTCCTCGGGATCCTTCCCGTCCTCGTACGGCTCGCCGAGTTCGAGTGTGATCGTCGCCAGCGAGGTGCGGTCCTCCAGGGACGCCTGCCGGGCGAGCAGCGACTCCAGATCGGCCTGACGCCTGCTCAGCTCGCCCTCCAGCGTCACCACGTCGGTGAGCTTCTCGGCCTTGTCCATCAGGTCCCGGACCCGGACGACGCTCGCCCGCTGGGTGGCGATCCGGCTCTCCACGTCGACGACCTGGCCGGTGACGTCCTTCGCGTTCGACGTACGGGACCGGAGCTTCCCGGTCCCCGCGAGCTCCCGCAGCACCGCGTCGTAGCGCTCCTGGGGCACGCGCAGCACGAGGTGCGACATCTCGTGGGTGTCGTCGACGCGTTCCGTGGTCTCCTCCGAGACGAGCCCCCCGGCCCTCTCCGCCACCCCACGGGCGGTGGCGACCGCCTTCGGCACGCTCTTCACCTCGATGGCGAGGACCGCCGTGCGGATGACATGGACTGCGCCCGTCGCCTCCGGCTTCGGTGCGGCCGAGGCGCCGGCCCCGTACCTGGCCGCCTCCTTGCTGTCCGCGTTCGCGCCGGAGCCCAGCCCCCTCTGGTCGGCGGCGGCGACGCCCTTGTCGCTCGACGCGCTGTCGTCGGCACCGCACGCGCCGGTAGCCAGCAGCACGACGAGCACCCCGGCGGCCAGGGCGGCGCGCGGACGGCGTGCGGGACGCGGGAGCGGGCGTGCGGGTGGACGGTTGTCCACGTGGTGGTCGATCTTCATGACGAGTCCCCCCAGGGCCGTTGTCGATGTGCCGGTTCGACGTACGGGACCCTGCGCGGGTTGCCCATCAGCGGTTTCGAAGTGGTCACGTTCGGGACTCGACAGCGGTTTGAGAGAGTGGACTCATGCAGTCTCCTCTTCAGCGCGACACCACGCGTACGGGCCATGTCGTCGTCGTCGGCGGTGGCATCGCCGGACTTGCCGCCGCCCACCGGCTGCTCTCCACCGGCCTCCGGGTCACCGTCCTGGAGGCGACCGGGCGGCTCGGCGGCAAGCTGATGACCGGCGAGATCGCGGGCACCCGGGTCGACCTCGGCGCCGAGTCGATGCTCGCCCGCCGCCCCGAGGCGGTCGAGCTCGCCACCGCCGCCGGCCTCGGCGACCGGCTGCGGCCGCCCGCCACCGCCACCGCCTCGGTCTGGACCCGCGACGCCCTGCGCCCCATGCCCAAGGGCCATGTGATGGGCGTGCCCGGCGACCCGGACGCGCTCAGCGGTGTGCTCTCCCCCGAGGGACTGGCCAGGATCGCCCAGGAACGCGACCTCACCCCGACCGCCGTCGGCGAGGACGTCGCGGTCGGCGCGTACGTAGCCGACCGGCTCGGCCGCGAGGTCGTCGACCGGCTCGTGGAGCCGCTGCTCGGCGGGGTGTACGCGGGCGACGCCTACCGGATCTCGATGCGCGCCGCCGTACCGCAGCTCTTCGAGGCCGTGAAGGAGGGCGGCTCGCTCCTCGACGCGGTCCGGCGCGTCCAGGAGCGGGCGGCCGCCCGGCAGCGGACCGGACCGGTCTTCCAGGGCATCGACGGCGGCATCGGCACCCTGCCGGACGCCGTGGCCGACGCCGTGCGCGCCGGAGGGGCGGACATCCTCCTCGCCACCCCCGTACTCGGGCTGACCCGGACCGCGCAGGGCTGGGACGTACGCACCGACACCCGGGTGATCACCGCCGACGGCATCGTCCTGGCAACCCCGGCCTGGTCGGCGTCCACACTGCTCGCCGCGGAGAGCCCGGCCGCGTCCGTCGAGCTGGCCGCCGTCGAGTACGCCTCGATGGCCCTGGTCACCCTGGCCTTCCGGCGCTCCGACATCGCGGGCACCCCGGCGCTGCGAGGACGTTCGGGCTTCCTCGTCCCGCCCGTCGACGGACGCACCGTCAAGGCGTCGACCTTCTCCAGCAACAAGTGGCAGTGGGTCGCCGACGCCGCCCCCGACCTCTTCGTGCTGCGCACCTCCGTCGGCCGGTACGGCGAGGAGGAGCACCTGCACCGCGAGGACTCCGAACTCGTCGACGTGTCGCTGAGCGACCTCGCCGCCGCGACCGGGCTGAAGGCCCGCCCCGTGGACACCGAGGTGACCCGGTGGATCGGCGGACTGCCGCAGTACCCCGTGGGGCATCTGACCCGGGTCGCCCGGATCCGTGCCGAGGTCGCCGAACTGCCGGGGCTGCGGGTGTGCGGAGCGGTGTACGACGGGGTCGGCATCCCCGCCTGTGTCGCGAGCGCACGGCGGGCCGCGGACGAGATCGCCCGGCACCTCACGGGCGGGATCGCGGGCGAGACCGGGGAGGAGCACACGGGGGACATGGGGGATCGGACGGGGGAGCGGACAGGGGAGATCATCGCCACGTCGACCCGGGTTCAGGGCACTCGGAGCGAGGCGGGACAATAGCCGTATGAGTGCGCCAGAAAAGCTTCCGAACGCAGGCAAGAAGGCCAAGGACCTCAACGAGGTCATTCGCTACACCCTGTGGTCCGTCTTCAAGCTGCGAGATGTGCTTCCCGCCGACCGCGCCGGTTACGCCGACGAGGTCCAGGAGCTGTTCGACCAGCTCGCGGCCAAGGACGTCACGGTCCGCGGCACCTACGACGTGTCCGGTCTGCGGGCCGACGCCGATCTGATGATCTGGTGGCACGCCGAGACCTCCGACGCCCTCCAGGAGGCGTACAACCTCTTCCGGCGCACCACGCTGGGCCGCGCTCTGGAGCCGGTCTGGTCGAACATGGCGCTGCACCGCCCCGCCGAGTTCAACAAGTCCCACGTGCCGGCCTTCATGGCCGACGAGGAGCCGCGCGCCTACGTCAGCGTGTACCCCTTCGTCCGCAGCTACGACTGGTACCTGCTCCCGGACGAGGACCGCCGCCGCATGCTCGCGGACCACGGCAAGATGGCCCGCGGCTTCCCCGACGTGCGCGCCAACACCGTCCCCTCCTTCTCGCTCGGCGACTACGAGTGGGTCCTGGCGTTCGAGGCCGACGAGCTGTACCGCATCGTCGACCTCATGCGTCACCTGCGGGCCTCCGAGGCACGGCTGCACGTCCGTGAGGAGGTCCCGTTCTACACGGGGCGCAGGAAGTCCGTCGCAGACTTGGTGGCCGGTCTCGCATAACCAGCGTTTCCGGTCACCCAGACCCGGAAGATCAGTTGGCGGGCTACGGCGCCGGCGCCGGCGCAGCCGCCCGTCGTTCCAGCGACACCGGGTCCGGTTCCGGGCACATCGGCCGGTACCGGCGAACTGCGGTGACCCGCGGGGGAGTCAGCCATTCCTCCCCGCAGGCCGCCGCTCCTCGCCGTGTACGGGCCGATGTGCCGCGGGCCGAACAGAGCACCGCGGAAGGGCCGTTCCCGTCGAGGGGGCGGCCCTTCCGCCGTCCTCCCTCGTGCCGTCCTCGGCCGCTCAATGGCCCGTATACGCCGTGCGGCCGTCGCGCAGGGCAGCCCTCAGCCCAGGGTCCTCCACCGCCCCCACCCCCCGTACGGCCACCGCGGCCAGCAGATCGCGGTCCGCGCCCCGCACCGGCGCCGGGAGCGAGTCCAGCCACCGCTGCCCGGACGGTGACGCCCAGGGGCTGTACGGATGGTTCTCCACCCGTGCGATGGCCAGGCAGCCCAGCGTCAGCACCAGCGGCAGCCCGAACCACGCCACCACCGGGCCCGCGTAGCCGGGTTCCTGACCCGGCAGCAGCACCGCGGCGGCTGCCAGCACCACCACCAGCACGGCCGCACCCCGCACCGCGCGCACCGCCGACGCCAGGGTCGTCCGGGTGCCGTGCGGTACGGCGAGGCCCGCCGCGACGAGCCGGTCGGCGAGGGCGCGTACGGCGTCGGCGGCGGCGGCCGACGCCCGTATCGGCGCTATGCGGGACTGGCCCTCCGGGCCGATCGCCCGGATCACGGTGCGCTCCACCTCGTCCCGGCCCTCCGGATCCACGACCGTCGCCCAGCCCGTGTGCGCGAGCAGCAGACGGCGCCGCAGATGCATGGAGACCAGCGCCAGGTCGGCGACCCGCTGCGGGCCGCCGGCCAGGAAAGCCGTCTCGTACAGGTTGAGTTCGTGAAGGGCGGGTGCACGGACGGCCTCGGCCGACCGCTGGGCCGCGCCCGCGGTGACGAGGCAGAGCCGGATGCAGGAGACGGCCGACGCGCCCCACGCGACCAGAAGAAGCAAGACCCAGAGCATGGCCAGGTTCTATGCGAGATGGGCAAGGAAGCGCCATGGGTTGTTCACGATATGGACGACTTACGGTCACGGACGGTCATCGGTGGCCGAATCCATACGTTCAGGAGCTGCTGCCGCAGCTGGACCCGCCGCCGCCGCTGCTGCTGCTGCTGCTGCCGCAACTCGAACCACTGCTGCTGCAACTGGACCCGCTGCTTCCGCCGCAGCCCGACCCGCCGCCCGAACCTCCGCCGCAGCCCGATCCGGAACTGCAGGAGGATCCCGTCCCGTGGCCGCCACCGCCGCCGGAACTCCCGCAACTCCCGCTGCCCGGGCCCGCCCCGGCGCACCACACCACGGGCAGGAGCACGGCGCCCGTGGCGTACGAGTCCGTCGACGGGGAGTACGGGGCGGAGGACGGCGAGGGGCGCCGGGCGGAAGGATGCCGCGCGGCTGCCAGCAACTGCCCCTGGAGCACCGGGTCGGGGAGCGCGCGCAGCCCCACGGTGGCCACCAGGTGGGCCGGGTCCGGCACGTGGGCGTGGGCGGCCCGGTATCCGTCGGCGGCCAGGCGGCCGGCCCGGGTGACCCGGGCCCTGGCCGACGCGGCGACGACGAAACCGACGACGCCGCCGGTCACGAGCGCGGGCAGCACCTTCAGGATGAAGGGGAACGGCATGTCCGCGTAGCCCTCGTGCAGGGCGTACTGCACGAAGGTCAGCACCAGGCCGACGGGGAAGGCCACCGTGCACACGACCCCCTGGGTGAGCGCCCGGCGGCGGCGGGTCAGGCTCTCGCCCGGCGCGACCATCAGCCCGCGGGCGGCGAGACCGTCACCGATCTCCTGCACCGCCGGATGCCGCATCACGGCCGACCGGAGGGTGTGCAGGGCCCCGCTCGGGGCGACGGACAACTCCTGGAGCACGGCACGCTCCACCACGTCACGGGCCTCCGCCCGCTGTACGGCGACGATGCCGGGGCCGCCGATGACCAGCCGTCCGTCCGTGTACAGGGCGGTGAGCGCGGTGTCCACGACCCTGGCCGGGCCGCCGCCGAGGAAGGCGGCCTCGGACCGGTCGTGCACGTACACGGGGCCGCCGCCGCCACCACGACGGCCGGCTTTGCGGGCCGAGACGATCAGGAGCGTCGAGGAGACGGCCACGGCGAGGGTCAGCACAAGAGCGAGGACGTTCATCGGGGTCCCCTTCCCATGAGGGCGGCACGGGCCGCCCGGACGAACGCGGTGCTCCGGCGCGGCGGACGCGGCGCCGCCCGGTCCTGCCACCAGTGGGTCAGCCGGAGGCGGGCCGCGGCGTCCGCCGGACGGCCCGTGATGAGCAGCCGCTCGGCGAAGTCCAGGGCGTCGCGGCGGTATCCGGCGGACATCGGCCGGGTCCTGGCGTACCCGAGGAACGCCTCGCGGTAGCCGGCGCCGAGGATCTCGGGGAGCTCCGGTGCCACCTTGGCGACGACCTCGGCGCGCTTGGCGGCCAGGGCGCGGCTCTGCACCCCGAGCCGCCGGTGGTCGAAGCCCTCCGGTGCCGGCGCGCCGGCGACCAGCGAGGACAGCAGCGACGCCTGGGCCAGACCGAGCCGTTCACGGGCGCCGGCCGTCCGTCCGGCCGGCTCCGGGGGCCGGCCGGGCCGCCGGAGCACGGGCGCCGGAGTGCCGGCAGCGGCGGCCAGCGTGGCGCGGATCGCGGTCAGTTCGCCCGCGAGCTCGGACGCCGGGGGGAAGTCGTCGTCCCGCTCCAGCAGCACACCCGGCGGATCGACCCGCGAGCGGAGCTCGGCCAGCACGTCCAGGACGGGCCGGGTCACCGGATGGGCGTGCGTGTCGTGCCAGACCCCGTCCTTCTCGACGCCGCCCGCCACATGGACGTACGCGATGGCCTCGACCGGTAGTTCGCCGAGGGCCGTCGCGGGATCCTCGCCCCGGTTGACGTGGTTGGTGTGCAGATTGGCCACGTCGATGAGCAGTCGCACCCCCGTGCGCTCGACCAGCTCGGCGAGGAACTCCCCCTCGGTCAGCTCCTCACCCGGCCAGGAGATCAGAGCCGCGATGTTCTCCAGGGCCAGCGGCACGGGCAGCGAGTCCTGCGCGATCCGGACGTTCTCGCAGAGCACCTCCAGCGCGTCCCAGGTCCGCGGTACGGGCAGCAGATGCCCCGCCTCCAGCCCCGGCGACGCGGTGAGCGGGCCCCCGGCCCGTACGAACGCGATGTGCTCCGTGACGAGTGGTGTGTCCAGCAGGGCGGCCCGCGCCGCCAGGCCGGCGAGGCGTCCCGCGTCGGGGCGGCCGGCCCCGCCGAGGCCCAGCGAGACACCGTGCGGGACGACGGTGACGCCGCGCTCCCTGAGGCGTACGAGCGAGTCGGGGAGGTGATCGGCGCAGATGTTCTCCGCGACCACCTCGACCCAGTCGATCCCGGGCAGCGCCTCCACGGCGTCCTCGATCTCGGGCCGCCAGCCGATACCGGTTCCCAGCTTCATCCCGTCCCCCCTCGTCCGCTCCATCGCTTCGTGCGGGGGTGATGACCCGGCATGGCGGTGGTGAATCCGAAATGAAGGACGTTCAGAGGTGGATCTGAGGTTCCCGGGGCCGCGCGGCCGTGCTCAGGGCCGCGGCAGCGGCTCCAGGGTCGGCGGCACCGGGCGCGAGGTGAACGACTGGTCCCCGCTCGGCGTCACCGGCACCGGGACCTGCGGTAGGTTCCCGCCCGACGACATGGGCGGGCCCGAGGGGCTGGCCGTCGACGTGCCGGCCGCCTCGCGGGCCAGACCGTCGAAGTCGACGAATCCGGTGAGCTCCAGCATGGTGATGTGGTCCAGGACGGTCTGGTTGGCGTCCGAGGCCAGCTGTCGGATCAGCGCGTTGCGCGTGGTGTGCCGGACCTGGGCGATCAGCGAGAAGACCTTGCCGTGCGCGGCCCGCAGCAGATTGGCGAACTTGCGCTCGTACTCCTCGCCGCCCGCCGCGGTCAGCTCGCGCAGCCAGCCCTGCTGCTGCTCCGTCGGCTGGTTCGGCAGCTCCACCCCGAGCTTGGCGGCCACGTCCCTGGCCCGCCGGTCCAGGTCGGTGTGGCCGACCACCAGGTGATCGCCCGCCATCTTCACCGCCTCGCTCGGCGCCCGCTCGATCGCCTGCTGCCCCGCGGGCAGCTCCCACAGCCCCGCCAGCCGCACCTTGACCAGGAAGTCCCGGTCGGTCGCGGAGAGCGGGCCCCACTGGGTCGCGACGCTGGAGGCGTTCAGATTGGCCTCACCGGTGCCCGAGCGGTCCGAGTAGGACCACACCGGATAGGCGAGCGCGCCGAGCGTGGCGACCAGTGCCGCGATGATGAGGGCCGTTCCGTTGATGCGTCGCAACGTGTGTCTCCCGGGCCGATACGTGACAGCTCTGAACCAACCGCCAACTGACTCGGCTTGCAACCTACTTGGCGGTAATGCCGGTACGGCGGTACCGGGAGATACGTAGATCGGCGCAGGGATGTTCAACAGCACGGCAGGATGTCCGACCGCGCTGTTCCGGGGACCCGCTGTCCCGGTGCCCGGCCGCGCGGCCCGGTGCTCAGCGGCGCAGTGCCGGGTGGTCCGCGACCACGGTGCAGGATCCCGGCGCGATCTCGGTGAATCCGGCGTCCCGCACCACCGGCAGCCCGCTCACCGTGAGCTCCCGCCAGCGGGCCGCGTCGGGCGTGGCCACGGAGAGCGGGAAGCCGGCTTCCCGCCAGGCCTTGCGCTCCGTGTCCGACAGCTCCCACCAGGCGAGCTGCGCAGCGTGCCCGGCCTGGGCCATGGCCTTGCCCGCCGACATGCCCACGTCCGGATTCATCCACAGCACCGGCGCTGCGGGATCGGGTGCGGCCGGCGGCCCGGGATCGTCCAGATCCGTGCCCGACACCTGGAGCTTGGCCAGCTCCTTGGGCCAGCCGTCCAGGGGCACCGGCGGGAACACCCGTACCTCGGCGTGCTCACCCGTGACCGTGATCCCGGGCAGCGCGGACGCCTTGCGCCACTCCGCGCCCCGCGCCCGCCGCACCACCTTGCGGATCCGGGCGTCCTGCCAGTCCCGCATCACCCGCGCCCACTCGCCCTCGCCGAGCGAACGCTCGTCGGAGAGCATCGTCAGCACCGCACGGGCGGCGGTCCGCAACGCGTCGGTGCGCGCCGGGGGATCCGTCTTCTCCAGGCGCACCACCAGCGGCAGCACGAACTGTGGAGCCTCGTCGCGGGAGGTCGGCTCCGTGCGGAACGGGCTGTCCGCAGACTCTGGAACCGCCTCGGGGGCGGGCTGGGGAAGGGGCTCGGGAAGGTCGTCGCTGCTCACGGACTCCAGTCTGCCAGGCCCGCGGAAACCGTTTCTTGCTGGAACGAAGGGCTCCGGGTGAGGATGCGGGCATGAAGAGCGATCTCTTTTCCAGTGAGCACATGGCCCAGCAGGCCACCGCCCCCGGCATGTCCCTGCAGAACGCCAAGTCCATCAAGTACGCCGTCAACGGCGAGATGCACGCGCGTCAGGGATCGATGATCGCTTACCGCGGCGATCTGCAGTTCGAGCGCAAGGGGCAGGGCATCGGCGGCATGCTCAAGCGCGCGGTCACCGGCGAGGGGCTGCCGCTCATGGCCGTCCGTGGCCAGGGCGAGGCGTGGTTCGCCCACGAGGCGGCCAGCTGCTTCATCGTGGAGATGGAACAGGGCGACGTCCTGACCATCAACGGCCGCAACGTCCTGTGTTTCGACGCGAGCCTCGCGTACGAGATCAAGACGGTGAAGGGGGCCGGCATGACCGGCGGCGGCCTCTTCAACAGCGTCTTCAGCGGCTACGGCAAGCTCGGCCTGATATGCGACGGCCAGCCCATCGTGATCCCCGTCACGGCCCGGCAGCCGGTGTACGTCGACACGGACGCGGTCGTCGGCTGGAGTGCCCAGCTGTCCACCACGCTGCACCGCTCGCAGAGCTTCGGCTCGATGGTGCGCGGCGGCTCCGGCGAGGCCGTCCAGCTGATGCTGCAGGGCGAGGGATTCGTGATCGTCCGGCCCAGCGAGCTCAAGCCGGAGAAGGCGTCGGCCAACTGACCTCGCCGGTCGGTACGCTCGGAGCCATGGACGATTCGTACTGTGCTGCGCCCGCGCCGGCCCCCGTACCCGCCGACGCGGGCCCGCCGTACGCCGAGTGCGTGCTGTGCCGGAAGCCGACCGAGTACCCGGAGGCGACCGAGGGCAGCACCCTGTGCCCCGTCTGCGAGTGGCAGGAGGCGGGCCGCACGGCCTGCTCCGGTTGACGGGGCGGTCGTGCGCGCGGGGCGTGGGCGGCCGGCCGGCCCTCAGCCCCGCATGAGCTCGGAGACCTTGACGAAGCGGTAGCCCCGTTCGCGCAGCTCCGGGATCACCCGCAGCAGCGCCCGGTCGGTGACGGGGGCCGCGCTGCGCGTGCAGTGCATGACCACCAACGAGCCGGGCTCCACCCCGGCCAGCACCTGTTCGGCCACCGCGTCCGCGTCCGTGGCGAACGCGTCCCCGCTGACGACGTCCCACTGCACCGCAGTGACCCCCGTAGGTGCCAGGGCCTTCAGCGACGCGTCGTCGTAGCAGCCACCGGGGAAGCGGAAGTACGGCACGACATTGCGTGCCCCCGTCTTCCGGATCGCGGTGAAGGCCCGTTCCACATCGGCCCGCATATCGGCCTTCGCCACGACCGGCAGTCCGTAGCAGGGCGTGGCGAAGGCGTAGTGGCTGTACGAGTGGTTGGCGATCTCGAACAGCGGATCGGTGCCGATCGAGCGGGCCTGGGACGGGTACTCCTGCGCCCACCGCCCGGTCATGAAGACCGTCGACGGCACCCTCAGCCGGCGCAGCAGCGCGATCAGGCCCGGGTTGTCGAAGTGCTCGCCCGCCGCGGCACGCGCCCCCTGATCCGCCGTCATGTCCGCGTCGAAGGTGAGCGCCACGACCTTGTCGGCCGCGGGAGTCCCGCCGTCGGCCCCGGCGGCCCGGCGCTCGAAGACCGGGGTCAGGCCCTGCGGCCCCGGCGCCATCGTCGGCGGCCGCTCCTCCGCCCGCACCGTGGGGACGGCGGTAGGGCTCTCCGGGGGTGCGAGGGCGGCGGTCCGCGAGACCTCCGGGCTGCCGCAGCCGGTGAGGACCACACCCAGAACCGTGAGTGCTGTCATCGTACGAACAGATTTGATCACCGGGAGACGTTAGCTGATGGATGATCAGAATCTGTTCAGGCTCTCCGGCCCCTCCTCCTGCGCACCCGGGGCCGCCCTAGGCACTCCGGCACGGCACACGGAACCGTCGCGACGGTCGCCGCGGGGGCGGGCGCGGGCATCGCCGCCCGGCCCCGCGGCCCGCTCCCGGTCGCTCAGCGCCAGGGACCCGTCACCGCGAACGTCGTCCCCGGCGTGTAGCAGTTCACGAACATGGTCCCGCCGTCCGGTGAGAACGTGACCCCCGCGAACTCGCCCCACTCGGGGTCCTCGGCCGTCCCGGTGTTCTGCCGCCCCCGCGCCATCGGATAGACCTCTCCGCGCCGCGTCACCCCGAGCACGTGCTGCGCGCCGCCACCGTCCTCGCACACCATCAGCCCGCCGTCGGCGGCGAGGCAGATGTTGTCCGGGGACTCACCGGGCAGCTGGACGTCCGTGTCCGGGCCGAAGACGACCACCAGCGTGAGCCGGCGCCGCTTCGGCTCGTAGCGCCAGACCTGCCCGAAGTGGTCGCCCGCCGACCCCTCCGCACTGCGCGCGAAGCTGGAGACGAAATAGACCGACGAGCCGCCCCAGTAACACCCCTCCAGCTTCTGGGCGTGCGTGACGCCCTTCGGCCCGAAGTCCTGCAGCCGGATCGGCGTCGCGGCGGCCAGTGGATCAGGGACCGGGACCCACTCGACCCGGTCGAAACCCGCACCGGTCTCCTGGACCGCGGACAGGTCGGGCAACCCCGGGACCCGCATGGCTTCGAGCGCGCCCCCGGCCTGCAGTGAACCCGTGCCACCGAGCGGCTTCCCGGGCAGGAAGCGGTAGAAGAGCCCGAACGGCCGCTCGAACGCGTCCTCGGTCTCGTACACGACCCCGCTCTTCGGATCGACCGCGATCGCCTCGTGCTGGAAGCGGCCCATCGCGGTCAGGGGTACGGCCCCGGTGCGGCGCGGATCGGCGCCGTCCACCTCGAAGACGAAGCCGTGGTCCTTCGTGTAGCCGTTGGTACCGGCCTTGTCCTCGGTCTCCTCGCAGGTCAGCCAGGTGTTCCACGGCGTGGGACCCCCCGCGCAGTTGACGGCCGTACCGGCGATGGCGACCCGCTCGCCGAGCACGTTGTTCCGGCTGTCGAGCTCCAGGACCGTACAACCGCCCTTGCCCACCGGGTCGTACGTGAGGCCCTCGACCGTCGGGACGCCGATCTTTCCCGTGACCCGGTTCTCATGGTTGCGCACCAGATGGACCCGGCCGTGGCGGCCGGCGAAGGCGGCCATGCCGTCGTGATTGCCGGGCACGGGACCCTCGCCGGAGCGGAGCGGGTCGCCCTCGCGGGAGAGCACCCGGTAGCGGAAACCTTTCGGCAGATCGAGCAGGCCGCCGGGGTCCGGCAGGAGGGGGCCGTAGCCGCTGTGGCCACGCGCGGCTGCCGTGCCCGCGAAGAGTTCGGTGAAGGCCCCGGCGAAGGCGATGGAAGCGGCGGTCGCGCCGCCGCGGGCCAGGACCTGGCGTCGTGTCGCGAGTCGTCGTGTTTCGGAGGACATGAGGCAACTCCCTGTTGGCGGACAGGTGTAGTGACCCGCATGTGTGTACCACGCGTCGTGTCACGCGGGAACCATGCGGGTCACCGTGCCTTGATGTGCCCCAGGGGCGAAAGCGGCCTCCGGGACGGGTGAGGTCAGTCCAGCGACGCGGTGAGCGTGATGGTCGTGCCCGTGAGTGCCTGGCTGACCGGGCAGTTCGCCTTGGCGTCCTCGGCGGCCTTCACGAAGCCCGCCTCGTCCAGACCGGGAACGACGCCCGCCACCGTGAGGTGGATGCCGGTGATGCCGGTGCCGGGCTGGAACGTGACGTCGGCCTGGGTGGTCAGCCGGGTGGGCGGGTTGCCCGCCGACGCCAGGCCGTTGGAGAGCGCCATCGAGAAGCAGCTGGAGTGCGCGGCCGCGATGAGCTCCTCCGGGCTGGTCTTGCCGTTCGCCTTCTCCGCGCGGGACGGCCAGGAGACCGGGAACTCCCCGATCTCGGAGGAGTCGAGGGTGACGACGCCCTTGCCCTCGAGCAGGTTGCCTTCCCAGACCGTGTGCGCCTGACGCGTGGTAGCCATGCTGGATCCCTTCAGAACGGTGTGCGCGGTTGAACGGGACGTACGAGGCACCCGGGAGCACCTCGTACGCGGTACGCCCCCGAACCTACTGCGCCACCAGTCCCTTTGCGTCACGCGCCAGTGCGGTCAGCCGGGAGATCGCCCGGAAATACTTCTTCCGGTACCCGCCGTTCAGCATCTCCTCACTGAACAAGCGGTCGAACGGGAGGCCGGACGCGAGCACCGGGACCTCGCGGTCGTAGAGCCGGTCCGCGAGCACCACCAGGCGCAGGGCCGTCGACTGGTCGGGGACCGGCCGCACATCCGTGAGGCAGACCGCCGTGATCCCGTCCGTCAGCGCGCCGTAGCGGCTCGGGTGGACCCGCGCGAGGTGGTCGAGCAGGGAGGGGAAGTCGTCGAGGGAGGCCCCGGGAGTGGCGTACGCGGCCCGGGTGACCTGCTCGTCGGAGTACGGCGGCGGGGCCTCGGGCAGCCCGCGGTGCCGGTAGTCCTCGCCGTCGATCCGCAGCGGCCGGAAATGGGAGGCGAGGCCCTGGATCTCGCGCAGGAAGTCGGCCGAGGCGAAACGGCCCTCGCCGAGCTTGCCGGGCAGGGTGTTCGAGGTGGCGGCCAGCGCGACCCCCGCCTCCACGAGCCTGCCGAGCAGGGACGACACCAGGACCGTGTCACCCGGGTCGTCCAGTTCGAATTCGTCGATGCACAGGAGCCGGTGGCCGCTCAGGGTCTGCACGGTCTGCTGGAAGCCCAGCGCGCCGACCAGGTTCGTCAGCTCGACGAACGTGCCGAAGGCCTTCAGCGAAGGGGCGGCCGGGGTGGCGTGCCACAGGGAGGCCAGCAGGTGGGTCTTGCCGACGCCGTAACCGCCGTCGAGGTAGACCCCCCGGGGCCCGGCAGGCGGCGCCGGCTTCTTGCCGAACCGCCCACCCGTCGCCCGCCACCACCCCTCGACGGACGCGCTTCCGGCTCTTCCCTTCCTGCCCGCACCACTGGCGTGCGCCCCGCCGAGGCCACCGGCGAAATCGCCGAGCACCCTGACGGCCTCGGTCTGGCTCGGCTGGTTCGGGTCGGGTACGTACGTATCGAAACGCACCGAGTCGAAGCGCGGCGGCGGCACCATCTCCGCGACCAGACGGTCGGCGGGGACGCGCGGCTCGAGGGCGCACAGGGACTGCGGGGCCGTTTCGGCTATGGGGCTCTGCCCCGGCACGGCGGAGGAGGAGGACGACACAACTCTCCACCTTAAGGGCCGTGCCAGACTGCGGGGCATGCGACGCCTGCTCCCTGTGACGGACCTGACACCCACGGCCGCCGGTACCCCCGCCGCCACCGATCGCGAGTGGACCCTCGACGAACTGGCCGAGGCCTACGTCTACCCCGGGGGCGACCGTGCCTGGCTGCGCGCCAACATGGTGTCCACCCTGGACGGCGCCGCCCACCACGACGGCCGCTCCCAGGGCATCTCCTCCGCGTCCGACATGCGGATCTTCGGCACCCTGCGGGGGCTGGCCGACGCGGTCGTCGTCGGCGCCGAGACCGTGCGCAAGGAGGGCTACCGGCCCGCCAGGGCACGGGACGCCTTCGCCGCACGCCGCGCGGCGGCCGGGCAGGGTCCCGCACCCGCGATCGCCGTCGTGAGCGCGAGCCTGGATCTGGACTTCTCCCTGCCGCTCTTCGCCTCGCCGCTGGTCGCGACCCTGGTGGTCACCGGGGCCGCGGCACCGGCCGGCCGGATCCGCGCGGCCCGGGAGGCGGGTGCCGAGGTGCTGATCGCGGGGGACGGCGCGGGCGTCGATCCGGCACGTGCCGTCGCCGAGCTGGCCGCGCGCGGGCACACCCGGCTGCTCACGGAGGGCGGACCACGGCTGCTCGGCCAGTTCGTGGCGGCGGGGGTGCTGGACGAGCTCTGCCTGACCCTGTCCCCGATGCTCGTCGCCGGAGGCGCGCAGCGGATCTCGGACGGCCCGCCGGTGATCGTGCCGGAACGTTTCTCCCTCGTGTCGCTGCTGGAGGAGGCAGGATTCCTCTTCAGCCGGTACGGGAAGATCTGACACTTAGCGGAATTTGTCGTTCCGGTTAGCTGCAGGTGGGCACTATTAGTCCTGCAACCCCGTGCAATTGCGGGGAAGGATGGTTTCAGCAGCAGCGGCCGTCCAGGGCCGATGAGATGAAACGGAAGGGCGCCTGCCGTGTTCACAAGCGTTTTGATGATCGAGAAGCCCCTCACTCCCGAGGACGTGGAATTCGTCACGACCCTCCACGGCGAGGAGCGGATCTCGTTCGTCGTACTGATGCAGCCGCGCGGTGACCAGGCCGACGTCCTGCTCCGGGCGATCGACGACGTGGCGCTCGGTGAACTGAGAGAAGCGGTCCGCGAGGGCGAGGAACCGGAAGGCAGGGCGGCGCAGGAACCCGCGGCGGTCGCCCTGGAGTACTCGCTCCAGGAACTGCGCAAGGCCGGGTCGGAAGCGGTCGGACAGGTGATCGAGGACCATCCCCTGGACAAGCTGAAGTCCGTGGTCGAGGACGCGGGGGCCGACGAGGTCATCGTGCTCACCGCCCCGCACTACGTGGAGGAGTTCTTCCACCGCGACTGGGCCTCCCGGGCCCGGCACAAGGTCGGCGTACCGGTGCTCAAGCTCTTCGCGCACAGCGAATAGGCTGGGGGCGGACCGCACCCACCTCGCACCCTCGGAGACGCACGCATGGCACCCGGTATTCCTGCCGCCCTGGAACGGCCGCACTTCATCGGCATCGGCGGCGCCGGAATGTCGGGCATCGCCAAGATCCTCGCCCAGCGGGGGGCGAAGGTGGCGGGCAGCGACGCCAAGGAGTCCGCCACCGCCGAGGCCCTGCGCGCGCTGGGGGCGACCGTCCACATCGGGCACGCCGCCGGTCATCTGTCGGACGACGCGTCCTGCGTGGTCGTCTCCAGCGCCATCCGCCCGGACAACCCCGAGCTGGCCCGCGCCGCGGAGCTGTCCGTCCCGGTCGTGCACCGCTCCGACGCGCTCGCCTCCCTGATGGAGGGCCTGCGCGCCATCGCGGTCGCCGGCACGCACGGCAAGACCACGACCACGTCGATGCTCGCCGTCGCCCTGTCGGAGCTGGCCCTCGACCCCTCGTACGCCATCGGCGGTGACCTGGAGGGCCCCGGCACCAACGCCGCGCACGGCGGCGGCGACATCTTCGTCGCCGAGGCCGACGAGAGCGACCGCAGTTTCCAGAAGTACGACCCCCAGGTCGCGATCGTCCTCAACGTCGAGCTGGACCACCACGCGAACTACGCCTCGATGGACGAGATCTACGACTCCTTCGAGACGTTCGTCGGCAAGGTCGTCCCCGGCGGCACGCTCGTCGTCTCCGCCGACCAGCCCGGCGCGGTGGAGCTGACCCGGCGGGTCCGCGACAGGGAGTCCCTCGACGTCGTCACCTACGGCGAGTCCGAGCACGCCGACGTACGCGTCCACAAGATCACCCCGCGCGGTCTGACCAGCGAGGTCACGGTCGTCCTCAACGGCAAGTACCTCACCTTCACGGTCTCCGTGCCCGGCAGCCACTACGCGCACAACGCGGTCGCGGCCCTCGCCGCCGGTGTCGCCCTAGGCATCCCGGCCCACAACCTGGCCTCCGCGCTCGGCAAGTACACCGGTGTTAAGCGCCGCCTCCAGCTCAAGGGCGAGGCGGCCGGCGTCCAGGTCATCGACTCGTACGCGCACCACCCCACGGAGATGACCGCCGACCTGGCGGCCATGCGCGGCGCGGCCACCGACGCCCGCCTGCTGGTGGTCTTCCAGCCCCACCTGTTCTCCCGCACCCAGGAGCTCGGCACCGAGATGGGGCAGGCGCTCGCCCTCGCCGACGCCTCCGTCGTGCTGGACATCTACCCGGCCCGCGAGGACCCGATCCCGGGCATCACCAGCAGCCTGATCATCGAAGCGGCGAAGACGGCCGGAGCCGACGTCACGGCCGTCCACGACCAGGCGGCCGTCCCCGCCGTCATCGCGGGAATGGCGAAGCCGGGCGATCTGGTTCTCACCATGGGAGCGGGCGACGTCACCGACCTCGGCCCGCAGATCCTGGACCACCTGTCGAGCTGAGGGAGCCACCGTGTCGTACGACGTCGAGAAGCCGGACGAGCAATGGCGGGCGGAGCTGAGCCCCGCCGAGTACGCGGTGCTGCGCAAGGCCGGCACCGAACCCGCGTTCGTCGGTGAGTACACCGACACCAAGACCGAGGGCGTCTATTCCTGCCGGGCCTGCGGCGCGGAGCTGTTCCGCTCCGACACCAAATTCGAGTCGCACTGCGGCTGGCCGTCCTTCTACGACCCGAAGGACACCGAAGCCGTCGAGCTGATCCAGGACACCAGCCTCGGCATGACCCGCACCGAGGTGCGCTGCTCCCGCTGCGGCTCGCACCTGGGCCACGTCTTCGAGGGCGAGGGCTACCCCACGCCCACGGACCAGCGGTACTGCATCAACTCGATCTCGCTGACGCTCGCGCCCGACGAGGGCTGAGCCGCCGGGGCGCGACCGCCGTCAGTCCTCCTCGGACCCGGCGGTCGCCTCGGCCCGCAGCAGCGGATGCCTGACCCCGGGGAACACCCGGGCCCGCACGACCTCTTCCGCCGACCCGCCCTGGACCACGGTCTCGGCGACGCCCCACGGCCGACCGGCCAGGCGGACGGTCAGGGTGTACGAGGACGAGCAGCCGAGGCACTCGTACCGGTCCGCCCAGACCTCCACGTCCGTGACGCTGCCCGGATAGCGCTTCACGTGCCGGTGCCGGGCGTGGCAGTGGTCGCACGTCTCGCCCGGCTCGCAGGTACCACCGCACGGGCAGGGCACGTCCAGCGACTCCGCGGGCTGCCAGCGCTGGACGAGCATGGCGTCGCGGGTCGCGCCCATGTCCTTCATCGCCTTCAGATTGCGCGCGGCGACGTTGTACGACTCGCCGGTCGCGGCCATCCGGTCCCGGATGACGTCCTTGCGCCCGCGGTTCGTCGTCATGTGTTCCTCCTGGGTGTACGCAGCCCGTCAGGAGGCCCACGAAATCGTCCTCCCTACGGTACCTGCCGCCGCACACCCGCGGGTGCGGCGGCCCGGGCCACCCGCACCCGTCGTCCGCGCCCTCATGGCGCGCCGATCCGGCCCACGAGGTCCGCGTGGTCGCGAGATCCGCGAGATCCGCGAGATCCGCGAGTTCGTGAGAATCCCATATGGCCTGGGTGCTACATCCGTCCGGTAATCGAACCTGGTTGCTGGTCCTGGTGCTCCCCGCGCACGGCGGCGCGCGCCGTCATCGAGTCAATGCGGCTTGTTTCTCCTGTGGGCTCCGAATTTTCTGTGAAGCGATGGTGAATTGAATCTTCATATGCTGATGGGAAAATCTTCTGACCATGACGAACCGTTTATCGGCGATCCGGTCAGGAGCCGTTCCGGGATGACCGAATCGCTACCTTGACCCGTTCTCGTGGCGCGATACACACTCGCAAGAGGCACTCATGCATCAGGAGCCACCAGCGCACACGGATGCGGATGGCCCTGCGAGACCAGATATCGCACGGGGTGAACGACGGGGGATGCACGCGGGGGATCGTGTGCGCATCGCGTATTCGACGTATGCGCGCAATTGTTTCTCCTCTCCTCTCATCTCTTGGTGCGCGAAGGGAATGGAGGGGGAATGCCGACGCACATGGGCTATCCCGGTGTGTACATCGAAGAACTTCCCAGCGGCGTCCGCACGATCGCCTCGGTCACCACCTCGGTGACCGCGTTCGTGGGGCACACCCGCCGGGGTCCGCTCAACCAACCGGTACGGGTGACCAGCTTCGCGGACTTCGAGCGCCGCTTCGGCGGGCTCACCTCGCAGAGCGCCCTCAGCTACGCGGTGCACCAGTTCTTCGGCAACGGCGGCACGCTCGCGGTGATCGTCCGGGTGGCCGAGGCCGGCACGGGAGAGGACGCCCGCGTCACCCTCCGCTCCACCGAGGGGCACAGCGAGTGCCCGGTGCTGGAGGTGCACGCGAAAGAGCCGGGGGTGTGGGGCTCGGTGCTGCGGGTGGCCGTCGACCACGACACTCCCGCGCCGGACCGGACGTTCAACCTCCAGATCCTCGACGCCCGCGGCGGAGCCCGGGAGTCCTTCACCGGCCTTTCCATGGACGCCGGCCACGGCCGCTTCGTCGAGACCGTCGTCAACGCGGGTTCCTCCCTCGTCCGGGTGAAGGCACTCGACGAGGACCGGCCCGACCCGTCCGGCACGGTCTCCAAGCCCTTCGCGGCGGACCTGCCCGGCCTGGAGGTCGAACTGAAGGTCAAGATCGGCGACGTGGAGCGTGAGTTCACACTCTTCGAACCCGACCGCGACGGTGAACCGCCGAGCAGCGTCACCGAGCTGGCCCTCCTGCTGGAGCGCAAGCTGCGCGCGCTGCCCGACGCCCCCGGCAGGCACGCCTTCGCCGGGTCCGAGGTCACCGCCTTCGGCAGGCGGCTCCAGGTCGTCGCCGGGTCCGTCGATCCGGACGACGTCGTCCGCTTCATCGGCGAGTGCGCCAACGACCTGGGACTCGAAGCCTCCGTCAATCCGCCCGTCTTCCCGCTGGAGGGCGGCAAGGACGGCGACCCGCCCGGCCCGCGCGACCTCATCGGCAGCGAGGGGAGCAAGACCGGCCTCCAGGCGCTGCGCGACGTGGACGACGTCAACCTGCTGGCGCTGCCGGAACTGTCGGCGTACGAGTCCACCGAGGACATGGTCACCGTCCTCTCGGCGGCCGAGCAGCTCTGCCAGGAGCGGCGGATCTTCCTGCTCGTCGACTCACCCTCGACCTGGGGCAGCGTCGACGCCGCGCGGGCCGGGATCGGCGCGTTCGAGCCCGTACGCAGCAACCACGCGGGGCTGTACTTCCCGCATCTGCGGCTGACCGACCCGCTGACCGGGCGGCTGCGTTCCTTCCCGCCGTCCGGTGCCGTCGCCGGGGTCATCGCCCGCACCGACGGCGAGCGCGGGGTGTGGAAGGCACCGGCCGGCACCGAGGCACGCCTCGCCGGCGTCCGGTCCCTGACGGTCAGGCTGACCGACCGGGAGAACGGACTGCTCCACCCGCTGGGCGTGAACTGCCTGCGTACCTTCCCCGTGGTGGGGCCGCTCGTCTGGGGCGCCCGCACGCTGGAGGGCGCGGACGCGCTCGACAGCGAGTGGAAGTACGTGCCGGTGCGCCGGCTCGCGCTGCACGTCGAGGAGAGCCTCTACCGCGGTCTGCAGTGGGTCGTCTTCGAACCCAACGACGAGCAGCTGTGGCAGCAGATCCGGCTCAAGGCGTCGGCCTACCTCAACGACCTGTTCCGGCAGGGCGCGTTCAAGGGCGGCACACCGCGCGAGGCGTACTTCGTGAAGTGCGACAAGGACACCACCACCGACGCCGACATCGAACGCGGAGTGGTCAACGTCGTGATCGGTATCGCCCCGGTCAAGCCCGCGGAGTTCGTGATCGTAAAGATCCAGCAGTTCGCCGGGCAGTTCGACCTCTCGTAGCCGACGACCCGTAGTCAAGGAAAAGGAACACGAAGGAAACCGATGGCTGAGTTCCAGATCAACGCCCATCGCTTCGACCCCTACAAGAATTTCAAGTTCCTGGTCCTCTGGGACGGTCGAACGGTCGCGGGTATCAGCAAGATCAGTCCCCTGAAACGCACCACCGAGGTGGTCAAACACCGCCACGGCGGTGATCCCAGCTCACCGCGCAAATCGCCGGGCCGATCCGAGTTCGAGGGCGTCACACTCGAACGCGGTGTCACCCATGATCCCGAATTCGACCGCTGGGCCAACAAGGTCTGGCAGGTGGGCGCCGGTCTCGGCTCGGAGGTCTCGCTCCGGGACTTCCGTAAGGACATCATCATCCAGGTGCTCAACGAGGCAGGACAGGTGGCCATATCGCACAAGCTCTACCGGGCCTGGGTCAGTGAGTACCAGGTCGTCGGCGAACTCGACGCGAACGCCAACGCCGTCGCCATCCAGAGCGTGAAGCTGGAGTGCGAGGGCTGGGAACGCGACTACGAGATCCCGGAACCCGTCGAGCCGTCGTTCACCCACCCGGCCTGAACGTCGTCGTGACACCAGGAACGGCCCCGGTGGGGCCCGCCGAACTCCTGGCCGCCTGGGAGACCGGGCTGCTTCTGGGCGCGGCGGAGAAATCGCTGCTGCTGCACCGGACGGCCCGCCCGGGGGCCGGCACCGACGCATTGCTGTCGGTGCCGGTCGGCGAGCGGGAGGCGGATCTGTTCGCGCTGCGCCGGTCGCTCTTCGGCGAACTGATGCAGGTGCGGATCGAGTGCGGCACCTGCGGCGAGGCCATGGAATTCGACCTCGACGCCGGTGCGCTGGGCGTCCGTCCGGCCGCCGGGGACCGGCTGCTGCGCGTGGCGGAGGACGACTGGGTGGTCGACTTCCGGCTGCCCACCGTCGCCGACCTCGCGGCAGCCGGTGCGGCCGGTTCGCCCGACGGGGCCCGCCGGCGGCTGGTGACGGACTGCACGGTGCGGGCACTGCGGGGCGGAGAACCCGTCGCCACGGAACGACTGGCCGCCCTGCTGCCCGAACGGGTGGAGCGGCTCGTCGCGGAGAAGGCCGCCGAGGCGGACCCCACGGCCGAGGTGACGCTGAACGTCGCCTGCCCCGAATGCGGCGAGGCCACCCGGGCCGAGCTGGACATCACCTCCTACCTCTGGACCGAACTGGACAACTGGGCGCGGGACCTGCTTGTCGACGTCCATCTGCTCGCCACCGCCTACGGGTGGAGCGAGCCGCACATCCTGGCGCTCAGCCCCCTCCGGCGCCGCTACTACCTGGAGCTGTGTACCGATGGCTGACTACTTCGACCGGCTGCTCGCCCGGTACACGCCGGTGGCCGCGACCGGCGGCGCGCGCGTCCGGGTGCGGCCCCGGCTGGCCGGTCCGTTCGAACGGGCCGAGGCACTGCGGTACGGCCCGCACGAGCCGGACGGACCGGCCGCGCTGCTCCCCTCCGCCCCCCGGGCCGCCACGGACCCGCCCCGGCCGGCCCGGGAGGTCCACACCGAGCGGCACACCGTGCTGCGTACCGAGCGGGCTCCGCGGCCCGGTGAAACGGCCCCGCGGGTCCGGCCCGCGGCAGCGGTCCCGTCACCGCTGCCGCGGCCCCCGGTGGCTCCGTCGCCGAAGGCCCGGCCCGCTGGGGCGGAAGAAGGCGTACATGCGGCGCGCCGGGGGCGGCAGTCCGCGCGGGAGGAACCCGCGTCGGTGCCCGTGGTGGCCGCACCGGCACAGTCCGCCGCCGCGCCGGCACGTGCGGCGGCGCTCCCCGTGCCGCGCGGCTCCGACTCCGCCGCCGCGCGGGGCGCGGCACCCGGACCGGTGGGGCGGCGCGCCCCACGCCCGGCCGAACGCGTCGTGCACGTACGGATCGGCCGGCTGGAGGTCAGTGCCGCGCCACCGCCCGGCGCGAACGCCTCACCGGCCGGGCGCCCCGCGCAGCCGGCCGGCCGGCCCGCACCCGTACTGACGCTGGACGACTACCTGTCGCGCGGCGGGAAGAGGGACTGACGACATGAGCAACGCACTCGCCGTCGCCACGGTCACCCAGGCGCTCGCCCTGCTCATCGAGAGCAACCTGGGACCCGAGATGGACATCGCGGTCAAGGTGGAGACCCGTAAGCCGCCGGTGGAGC
This sequence comes from Streptomyces sp. NPDC058637, assembly GCF_042717325.1. Classification (NCBI taxonomy): domain Bacteria; kingdom Bacillati; phylum Actinomycetota; class Actinomycetes; order Kitasatosporales; family Streptomycetaceae; genus Streptomyces; species Streptomyces sp. NPDC058637. Next base: position 59,447 of record NZ_JBHXRD010000017.1, read on the forward strand.
CACCGGGCGAGCCGACCGTCACGGTGTTCCTCTACCAGGTGACCCCGAACCCCGCGATGCGCAACAACGACCTGCCGACGCGTACCGCCGACGGCACCCTGCGCAACCGGGCGGCCGCACCGCTGGACCTCCACTACGTGATCAGCGCGTACGGGGAGGAGACGGAGCTGGTCGGGCAGCGGCTGCTGGGCTGTGTGATCCGGACCCTGCACGAGATTCCCGTACTGCCCAGGGAACTGATCGAACTGGCCGCCGAGCGACCGCATCTGGCAGGCAGCGATCTGGCGGACTCGCCCCAGAAGGTCCGCTTCACGCCGACCGTCATGGACGTCGACGAGACGTCCAAGCTCTGGGGAATGCTGCACCAGACCCCGTACACCCTGTCGGTGGCCTACCAGGCGTCGCTGGTGGTGATCGAGGGCCGCGGGAAGCCTGCCCCGGCGAAGCCCGTGGACAAACACACGGTACGGGTGGTGCCGTTCGGGGCGCCGGGGGCGCCGGTGCCGCCCGGCACGGACGGAGATGCCGGGGTTGTCGGGGTTGCCGGGGTTTCACGGGCGCCTGTCACTCCGGCCGCCCCCACGAAGAAGGCCCCGGCGCACAAGACCGCGAAGGCGTCGGCCAAGCCCACCAGGGCCGCGGCCAGGCGAACCGCTCCGCCGCGCCCCCGCAGGCCGGCCACGAGCGACACGCCGACGCCGGACGACAAGGGCTGAGCCGCGGTGCGGAACACGGGGGGTGAGGGCATGGGCACGGGCGCGGAGGCCGGCCGGGACGAGGGCCGCGACGCGGCGGCGGGAGGACGGGCGCTCCTGGCGGCCGTCCACGCCGTGCTCGCCCGCGTCGACACCCATGCCGGGCGCACTGCCGGGCGCACGGCACCTGACCCCGGTCCGGCCGGGGCCGCACGGAGCGGCGGCGACCTGGGTGCGGATGCCGTCGCCCGGTCCGACGGCACGGCTGCCACCGCCACCGCCACCACCGCCGCCCCGGCCGCGCCCCCCGGTCCCGCGTCCCTCGACGCCCTGGTCGCCTGCTTCGGTCTCAGCCCGTTCGAGCGCGAGATCGTCCTGCTGGCCGCGGCGGCCGAGCTCGACCCCACCACGGCCGCCCGCTGCGCCGCGGCCTGCGGGGACCCGGAGCGTACGTACCCCACCTTCTCGCTCGCCCTCGCCGCGCTCGACGATCCGCACTGGAGCGCCCTCACACCCGTCGCCCCGCTGCGGCGCTGGCGCATCCTCGAGCTCGACGACGACACCCGGCTGACCACCTCCCGGCTCCGGCTCGACGAGCGGATCCTGCACTTCCTGGTCGGCTCGCCCTACCTCGACACACGGCTGCACGGCCTGCTGCGCCGGGTCACCGCGCCGGACTCGCTGCCCGCCTCCCACGACCTGGCGGCAGGCCGGGTCGCGGCCGGGTGGGCGGGGACCGGGAGCGGCGCGCCGCTCCGGGTCGAGCTGGTTGGAGGCGATGCCCGTACCCGCGCGGACATCGCCGCGGTCGCGGCCCGTCGCTCGGGGCTCGGCCTCTACGAGATGTCGGCCGCCGACCTCCCCACCGCCCCGGACCTACGCGACCTGCTGGCCCGCCTGTGGCAGCGCGAGGCGGTGCTGCTCCCCGCCGCGCTGCTGGTGGAGGCCGGTGACCTGGACCGTGAACAGAGCTCGGCCACCGACGCGTTCGTCGGGAGCGCGGCCGTACCGCTGGTCGTGTCGAGCACCGATCCGCGGCGCTCGGCCCGCCCCCGCGGCGAGCGCGTCGTCGTCCCGCCGCTGGACGCGGACGAACAGCTGGGGGTGTGGACCGACGCGTTCGCCGAAGTGCCCGAGGTGTCGCAGGGCGACCTGCGTGCCCTCGTGGCCCAGTTCTCGCTGCCGCCCCATCTGGTCCGCTCGGCGGGAGCATCCGTGGCGAGGGACCTGCCCGGCGAGGACGAGCTGGACGCGACCGGACTGGCCTGGCAGGCGGGTCTCGCCGAGGCCCGGATGGGCATGGACGAGCTCGGCCGCCGGATCGAGCCGCAGGCCGCCTGGGGCGATCTGGTGCTCGCTGAACGGCAGTTGCGGGTACTGCGCGAGATCACCGCGCATGTACGGCAGCGGCCGACCGTGTACGAGGAGTGGGGCTTCGCCGGGACGCTGCGCCGTGGGCTGGGCGTCACCGCGCTCTTCGCGGGCGGCTCCGGCACCGGCAAGACCCTCGCCGCCGAGGTGATGGCCACGGAGCTGGGCCTGGACCTGTTCGTCATCGACCTCTCCCAGGTGGTCAGCAAGTACATCGGTGAGACCGAGAAGAACCTGCGCAAGGTCTTCGACGCCGCCGAGCAGGGCGGGGCGCTGCTGCTCTTCGACGAGGCCGACGCCCTGTTCGGCAAGCGCAGCGAGGTCAAGGACTCCCACGACCGCTACGCCAACCTCGAAGTCAGCTACCTGCTGATGCGGATGGAGGCGTACCGGGGACTGGCGATCCTCACGACGAACATGAAGCAGGCACTGGACACGGCGTTCATGCGCCGGATCCGCTTCGTCGTCGACTTCCCGTTCCCGGGCGAGAGCGAGCGCGCCGAGATCTGGCGCCGGGTCCTGCCCGCCCGTGCGCCGACGAAGGGCGTCGACCCGGCACTGCTGGCGCGCCTGACCGTGGCCGGCGGCTCCATCCGCAACATCGCGCTGTCCGGCGCGTTCCTCGCGGCGGAGGAGGGCGACCGGCTCCGGATGCGCCACATGCTGGAGGCCGCCCGCGGCGAGTACCTGAAGCTCGACCGCTCCCTGACACCGTCGGAGGTGCACGGATGGGTCTGAACGAACAGCGGCGCACCGTACGGGTGGACATCGGCGAGCTGGTCCTCGACGGGTTCGGCACGGTGGACCCGGAACGCGTGTCGGAGGCATTCCAGGCGGAGTTGGGCCGGCTCGTACGGGAACGGGGGGTGCCCCTCGCCGCAGACGGCGGGCAGGCCCTGGACGCCCTGGCGGGGCTGCCCCCGCTGCCGGCGACGGTCTCCGCGCGGCGCCTCGGCCAGGAGCTGGCGCGCGCGGTGCACACAGGTCTTTCGGGCGGGGGTGAGGCGACGCGATGAGTACGTCCCACACGCAGGAGACACGGTCGGACCAGGCCGGCAAGCGCCGCAGGCGCAAGGAGCGTGCCACGACCCGCGCGCCCGAGCCGAAGAACATCGTCAGCGGCGCGGGCCAGCCGCTCGACCTGAGCGTACGGCGGGAGCTGGAGGAACAGCTCGGCCACGACTTCGGCCGGGTACGGCTGCACACCGGCCGGGACGCGGGCGCGCTCACCGAGATGCTGGGCGCCGACGCGGTGGCGGTCGGCCAGGACATCTTCTTCCGCGAGGGCGCCTACCGTCCGGGCACCCTGGACGGTCAGCGCCTCCTCGCCCACGAGTTGCTGCACACGGTGCAGAACCCGCACGGTCTCGGCGCCCTGCGCGCGGGCCGTGACCTGGGCGCGGTGAGCCTGCCTCAGCAGGCGGTGGAGCGCGAGGCGGAATCGGCGGCGCAGGAGGCCGTACGGGATGGGAGGCCCGCGCCGGAGATCGCTCCGAACGGGTCCACACCCGGCTGGCTGCGGTACGCGACCGTGGACGCCGACCGGCTGCGTGCCGAACGCATGGACCCGGAGACCGTCGTCGACCGCCTGGTCAACGGTGTGCTGCGCTCGCTGCGCGGGGACCCGGCGGACGCCTCGGGGAGGGTACGTCTCCAGCTGGCGCGGATGCCCGAGGAGCTCCAGGACACGGTCCTCGACGCGTTGGAGACGCGGCTGCCCACCCCCGCCCACGACCGGCTCGTCGACCTGGTCGACGAGGTGGACCGGGCGCCGCTGCCGTCGGAGGCGTCGGTCCCGCTCGCCCCGCAGGTGGTCCCCGACGCGATCGAGGAGATCACCTGGGAGCAGGAGTCCGGGGCGGAGGCGTGGCGCGCCAGGCTCGACAGCGCGGACGAGCTGGAGAACGAGCGGATTCGGCAGGCGCAGCGGCGCAAGGCCGAGGACCCGGGAGCGGACAGCGGCGCGTCCGAAGAGGCGCGGGCGACCGATGCGGACGCGGGCGGTGCCGCACCGTCGGGCGCTGTTCCGCGGGCGGAACAGGGAGGGCGGGGACCGGCCGAAGCCCGACCCCTCCAGGTGGAGGGCCGGTCCACCGGCGCCGGACAGGGACCCGGCGCGGCCGAGGACAAGGGCGCGCCCGGTGGTGCGAGGGACGAGGACCGGCAGGCCGAGCCGCAGCAGGCAGGCACCCCGCAGCCGCGACCGGCCGAGGCGAAGCGCGAGGAGGCGTCGGCCGGGCGGACCGGAGTCGTGCGCCCGACGCCCGTGGACAGGAGCGCGGCGGAGCGCGACGACACCCGCGACCCGGCCCGGCAGGACACCTCTCCCGAGCCGGAACAGGACCAGGACGACGGGCCTTCGGGTGCCGACGAGGCCGAGGCGCTTGCCGAGCTGGAGGACCTCGTCGCGGAGGCGGAGCGGGACGCGGCCGATCCCGCACCGGCGCCCCGACAGGACGATTCGGGTCCGGTCGACCTCGAAGGGGCCACGACGGACGCTTCGGCCTCGCGCCCGGAAGGGGGCACGGGCGGCTCGTCGCCCACGCCGCGCGTGCCCGTCGCGGACACGGACGCGTTGGCGGCGGCCGTCGAGGAAGTCAGCGAGGACCTCGACACGGAGGGCGCTCTCGACCAGCAGGAGGCGACGGGTGAGCCGGACGGCGACACGGGCGGCCGTCCGGGCGCGGCGCGTGACGGCTCGTCGGGTGGGACGGACCCCGAGGCCGAGGCCCAGGAGCGCGACCTGGCGGCCGAGCCGCAGCAGGCGGACGGAAGCCCCCGGGAAGAACAGGGCGGTGGCGACGGTACGCCCCGCGGCGAGACGGCCCCGGGCCGGCTGGCCAAGGCGGCCGAGGACGCGCGGGGGCAGGCGGCCCCCTCTGCGGGCGGCGGGGGTCCGGGCGGTTCGGACGCGCCTGCGAAGCCCGCGGCCGCCGCTGCGCCGCGGCCCGCCGCGGCCCCGGCTGCCGCCGCCGCTCCAGGGGCGGGCGGCGACACCGGTGTCGTAGCACCGGCGGCGGAGGTCGCTCCCACCGTTCCCCGGACCCAGACGCCGCCGAAGCACGAGCCCGCACGGGCCGACAGCGACAAGCCCGTCACCGTCAAGGCGGCGCCCCGGGCCAGGGGCGGTGGGAGTCCGGGCGGCGGCGGTCGCGGCAGGGCCGCCGCGAAGCCGAAGAAGGCGGCGCCGGCTCCGAACGTCGCGGGCAGCACCCCCGAGGCCGGGCTCGCGTCCGCGGCAGGCCTCCAGCCCCATCTGGCGATGACCACGCTGAAGGGCGTCAACGCGGCGGTCGGCACGTCCGTGTCCGGGGAACGGGAGGGTCTGAAAGGTGCGCCGCCCACGATGGAGCGGCCCGTCGGCTCACCGACGACCGTACGGGGTGGGCCGAAGCCGTCGGCTCCGGGCACGTACACCTCACAGGGCGTGGGCAGGACGGAGGCGGCGCGGGGCAGCACTCCGGAGATCAAGGGCGAGAAGGCGCCGAGCGGTGAACTCCCCGGTGCGGACATGGAGGAACCGGGCTGGTGGGACGTCGGCAAGGCGCTGTTGACGGGGCTCGGAAAGAAGCTCCTGTCCAAACTCCTGCCCCTCGACAAGCTCACCGGCTCCATCGACAAGGTGCCCGGCACGGACAAGGGACTGCACGGCGCCAAGGTCGGTGACGCGCCCGGACTGCCCCTCAAGGACGACTCCGACCCGGAACGGACCGACAAGCAGGCGAAGAAGCTCGACGACAAGGGCGCCGAGCTGCACACCACGGGCCGGGAGGACGCGGCCCGCCCGATGGGCGAGGACCAGCTCTACCCGGACGTACCGAAGGAGACCCTGACCGCGCGCATCGGCGGCGGCAGGCGTCGGAGTGGCGGGCGGGACGGCCCGGCGGACACCCCCGGGGCGGGCCTGGCGCCGGAAGCCGTCTCGGCGGTCGCGGAGCACGAACAGGGCCCGCGGATCAAGCAGGCCTTCGGGCAGGCGCGGCAGAAGATGACGGGCGCCCGCCAGGAGAAGGAGACCGAGGCCAAGCAGGACCGCCGCCAGTACCAGCAGGACGTCAGGCACGAGGTCGACACCAACACCAGGGCACAGGCGGACGCACGCGACCGGGGCCGCACCGACATCGCCCGCTCCCGCATCGGTTGGCGCAAGGAGCAGGACGACAAGCTAGCCGAGGTGGACGGCAGGAAGGGCAAGCGGTTCGCCAAGACACGCACGGACATCAAGGAGAAGCAGGACAGGACCGACCAGGACGTCGACCAGCGGACCAAGGACGATCAGAAGAGGATCGACGACGGGCGGACCGGGGCCGAGAAGGAAGCGACACAGAAGCGCGACGAGGGGAAGAAGGACTCCCGGAACTGGTTCGAGAAGGGCCTCGACTGGATCAAGGACCAGTTCACCAAGCTGAAGAAGGCCGTCAAGGACGTCTTCGAGAAGGCCCGCAACCTGGTCAAGGGCGTGATCGAGGAGTTCAGGAAGCAGGTCTTCACCCTGATCGACGAGGCCCGCAAGTGGGTCGTCCAGCAGATCGACGACTTCGCCGACGCCCTCATCCGCCTCGGTGACGAACTGCTGAAGGACTACCCCGCACTGCGGGACAAGTGGCGCAAGTCCATCGACGGGCTGCGTGACGCGGCGGTCAGGAAGGTCAACCAGGCCGCGGACAAGCTCAAGGACATCGCGGGCAAGCTGATCGACGCGTTCGGCGACATGCTCCTGGCCGGCCTGGACCTCATGGAGCAGGGAATGCTGGTCGCCGTCGAGATCGCGGAGACCGTGACGGTCAAGGCGATGGAAGTCGGCGCGGCGCTCCTCGAGGGCCTGGGGGAATGGGCGGCCATCGCCACGGACATCCTCAGTGACCCGGGCGGCTGGATCGGCAAGGCGAAGGACGCCGCGGTCACCGGATCCAGGGAACACCTCTTCACGGAGATCAAGGCCGCCGTGAAGGAGTGGTTCAACCAGAAGGTGCAGCAGCTCATCGGCATCCCGACGGAGATGTTCAACCGGCTGGTGAAGGGCGGCACGTCCAAGGAGGACATGGCCAAGATGGCCTGGGACGAGGCGCTCCCCCAACTCCCCGTGATCATCGGCGAGCTGATCGTCACGAAGGTGGTCGCGAAGCTGATCCCCGGTGCGGGCTGGGTCATGGCGATCATCGACGCGCTGAAGACGGCGTACGACGCGCTGGGCTCGATCCTGCGCGCGTTCGGGATGTTCATGACGTTCCTCAAGGCCGTCAAGAGCGGAAGCGGTGCGCTGCCGTTCGCGAAGGCCGTGGCCTCGGGCGTGGTCGCGCTCCTGGAGCTCGTCTACCAGTGGCTGGTGAGCGGTGTGGGCAAATACCTGGGCAAGGTGGCGACGGCGCTGCGCGGCAAGGCGGAGAAGCTCGGGAAGAAGGACCCGCCCTCCGACAAGCGACCGGACAAGGGACCGGACAAGCGTCCCGAACCGAGGAAGGAAGCACCCCGCCAGGACTCCCCGGCCGCGAAGCCGAGCCGGCCTCCGAGGCGGAACCGCCCGCAACCCGTGCCCACGCCCGGACGCAAGCCCGGCACGACGCCCGCGAAGCCCAGGGACGAGCGCGACGACGACCGCCCCGCGAACGGGGCCGGTCGTGGCCCCCGACCGAAGCCGGGCAGGGACCCCGACACGAAGCGCCCGGGGGGCCGGGGCCCGGACACGAAGCGCCCGGACACGAAGAAGCCCGACGACAAACGCCCGGACCTCCGCAAGCCGCCCAGGGACGGCAGGCGCCGCAACAAGGACGCCCCCGGCCAGAAGCCCGACCGGAAGCCGAGGAGGCCGAGCGCACCGAGCCGCGTCAGCAACGCGGCGAGGAACGCCGTGACGAAGATCCGCGACGCGCTGCGCAGCCTCGGGGCCAAAGCCCGGAATCTGCTCGACAAGCTGAAGAACCTTACGCGCCGACTGAAGGACGCGTTGCGGAAGGTCAAGGACAGACTGCGGCGCAAGGACGACGACAGGAAGCGTCCGGACGACAGCACGCGACAGGTGCCACCGCTGCCCAGGGTGCGGTTCCGAATGGCGAACGGCGAGATCCACACGCTGCTGTTCAACGGCCGCGCCAGGAGTGCCTACCTCGTGGTGCACAGCAACGAGACGTCGATGGACACATTCTTCTCGGGGTGGAAGAAAGAGCTCACCGGCATGGTCGAAAGCCCCGAGAAGGAATCCCAGGAGCGGGTGCTCGGCCTTGCCGAGAAGCTCCGTACCGTCGTGGACACGACGCAGGACCGGATGCCACATCGCGAGTCGGTCAACTCCGGCAACAGGAATCCCATCACCACCGCTGCCACAAGGCAGCAGACCGAGGCCCTGCGCAGAATGATGGTCCAGCTCGCTGCGTACATGGCGAAGCGCAATGGTTCGACTGCCGAACTGCCACCCACCATCTTCCCTCCTTTCGCGGACAACGTCCGGGCCCCCCGGCTTACCAAAGCCCATTACCTCAAGCGGGGAACGCCCGCCGGTGAGGTGGCCGATGACGCCGGACCCGCAAATCCCGTGGGCTACACCCGTGCGATGCACGGCTGGCCGGACACCATCGTGCGGATGCACCTCCTTACGGAACGGCTGGGAGGTCTCGCCTCGGGTTCCAATCTGGTCCCCGCTCCCCAGCGCGTGAACAGCAGATTCGCCACGCATGTGGAGCTCGATGCCAACAGGGCGGCCAGGGCATCCATCAAATCAATGATCTGGTACACCGTCAAAGTCGGGTTCCATGGGTCGCCTCACCAGAATTTCCCCGCGCACATCACAACCAGCTACAACACCTACGACCTCACCAACGGGAAGTGGAAGGAGAGACCACCCGACCCGAACAAGACCTATTCAGAGGCGGTTCCCACCCCTCGTAAGCCTGGCGGCAAGCATCCGATCCGGGTGAACGACCCCCATGAATCGGCCATGCTCATCCGTAGAGGGTTCGGGGACCATTTCCCGAGCAAGAAGGCCCCGCCCCGGTACGGGAAGACCATCAAAGCCCTGGCCGCCGGTCGGCCGTACCTCGACCATGTGGACCTCAAGACCAGGCTCGCGGCCTACGAGTCGGGCAGGCGACGCCCCGACGTCACGGAACTGGGCAGCGTATTGAAGGCAATCGACGATCGCCATAAAGAGGGGAGAATCGAGACTTGATGAACAGCCCGCTCACGCAGAGCGAAGCGCAATTGCGCAAGATGCTCGCAGAACTGGAATCCGGTCCCGGGGTGGAGGTCTTCTTCGCCGAGGAAGGGAACATCCAGGAAGAGCTCGGTGATGCCGATTCAGCCTTCCGGATGATCTCCGCCGTGCATGGGGTCGAGCTGGATCCGGCGCTGGCCCGGTGTTTCATGCGGTTCGATCGGATCGCCTGTCATTGGCGATTGGAACGTCCCGGCGTCAGAATCACCGGCGAGTTCAGGACGCGTAACCTGCTTGCCGCCCTCTTCGACCGTCCCCCGGAGCAGGACCGGGCCTCCACCCCCTTCGAGGAACGTCTCTACTCCGAACTCCGGGTGATCGACGACCATCCAGGAGGGGGCAGCGGTACCTTCGCCGCGCTGCGTGTCGGTCCGGAGGTCACCGAACCCGAGGTGTGGTATCACGACTTTCGACGCGGTGCTTTCAAGCTGGATATGAACTACTGCGCGTACCTGACGGCGCTGGCGGCCACCAAGGGCGTATCCGGCTGGCATTACCTGTTTGCCGATGTGTCACTCAAGGACGAGGAATTCACGTTCTACGAGGGCCCGCTGACGGCTGCTCTGGACGTCCTGCCGCAGCTCTTCCCCGAACACGACTACGCCCCTCTGCGAGCCCGGCTCGCAGACCGCGTCCGATAGGCAGGCGAACCGTGACCCGATACGCAGACATCCCCAAACCCATCCGCTCCGGAATCGTCGTCGTCGACCCCGAACGCGGCACCCCCCAGCGCATCATCGTCCTCCAGTTCAACCCCGACACCCTGGAACGGAGCCTCGCCCCCCAGTCCGCGGGCGGGAGCGGGGACTCCGGGGGAGGGGGCAGTGGGAGCGGGGACCGTAACGAGGCCCTCCGGCTCAAGGGGCCTGCCCAGGAGACCTGGAAGTTCACCGCCGAGATCGACTCCACGGACCAGTTCGAGGTCGCCGCCCCCGACGGGATCCACCCCGAGCTGGCCACCCTCGAAATGCTGGTGCACCCGACCACGGCCCAGCTGCGCGAGGCGAGCCGACTGGCGAAGAAGGGGACCATCGAGATCAGCCCGATCGAGATGCCGCTCACCCTCTTCACCTGGGGCAGCAAACGCGTCATGCCCGTGCGGCTCACCGAACTGTCCATCAACGAGTCGGCGTTCGACGTCAACCTCAGTCCGATCCGGGCGAGTCTCAGCATCGGCATGAAGGTGCTCAGCGTCAGCGATCTGCCCGCCGGGCACCGCGGGGCCGATCTGTACATGGCGCACCTCGCGCAGAAGGAGCAGCTTGCCAGGGCCGCGCGCGGTGGCGGGCTCGCCTCACCGGGGACTGCCGGGGCCAACACCTTCATGGGAAGGGGCTGAAGGACATGACCGGGACCGAACCGTACGAGAACGCGCTGGACGCCGTGCCCGGCGCCCACCCCTACCCCCGTTCCAGCCGGTACCACGACGCCGAGATCGGTGTGCACCGGATGGCCGACGGGACCGAGGTGCGGTACACGAAGCGGCGGTTGCTGCCGGCGCCGGACGAGGCGGCACGGGAGAGCGCCCCGCACACCGTCAGCAGCGGAGACCGGCCTGACCTGCTCGCGCAGCGGTACTTCGGCGACCCCGGGCAGTGGTGGCAGATCGCCGACGCCAACCCGGTGCTGGACCCGCACGAGCTGACGGAGGAGCCCGGCCGCACCGTCGCCGTCCCGCACGCCGGCGGATTCCCCGGGACGGGGGCGCGGTATGTCTGACCTGCCCGTGGGGAGCGGGCCCATCCACATCACGCTGGAGGCGGGGCCCCGGCTGACCAGGCCCGTTCCGCCCGAGGTCACCGAAGCGCTGCTGTCCGCCCAGATCACCGCCACCGCGGGCGAACGCGGCGGGTTCCAGATCGCGTTCGACCTCACCAAACAGGGCGCGCTGTCCCGGCGGCTGCTGCCCGAGGGCTTCTTCGACCCGAAGACCCGGGTGATCCTCTCCGTGAGCGTGAAGGGCACGGCATGGGTGCTGCTCGACGGACTGATCGTCCGTCAGGAGGTCGGTGCGAGCAACCAGCCCGGGCACTCCACCCTCACGGTGACCGGCGAGGACCTGACCCTCCTCATGGACCTGGAGGAACGCACCGACCGGTACCCGAACCTGCGTCCGTCCGGACGCGTCGCCCGCATCCTCGCCAAGTACGCCGGCTACGGCATCGAGGCACGCGTCTTCCAGGAGCAGATCGAGCAGCCGCCCCGCGAACAGCTCAGGGTCGACTACCAGTCGGGCACCGACCTGAGCTACGTCAACGAGCTGGCCCGGGCCAACGGCTACACGTTCTACCTCGAACCAGGACCCCGCCCCGGCCGCTCCACGGCCGTCTGGGGACCGGAGGCCCGCATCGGACAGCGGCAGCACGCGCTCAACGTGAACATGGACGTCAACTCGACCGTGGACCAGCTGACGTTCGCGTACGACGGGACGGCCAGGGAGGAACCGCAGGCCCGGGTGCAGGACCCGGCCACCCGGGACAGCAGGCTCCTGCCGCAGCCCGACATCGGGCCGCTGCGCCCCCCGCTCGGCCGCCGCGCCACCCCCGCGCTCAAGCGGCGCACGCTGTCCGGCACGGCCAAGAAGGAGTCGGCGCAGGCGCAGGCCGAGCTGCTGGCGCGGGCCGCGCTGTCCGCCGACGCCATCTCGGGGTCGGGGTCGCTGGACGTGAACCGGCACGGATACATCCTCCGGCCGCGGGAGCTGGTCGGGGTCCGTGGCGCCGGGGTGACGTACGACGGCGACTACTTCGTCAAGTCCGTCACCCACACCCTCAGGCCCGGCTCGTACCAGCAGAACTTCACGCTCTCGCGCGAGGGCCTCATCGCCCGGAGCGGGACCGTACGACCGTAGCGGCCGCGACAGCGGAAGCGGACCAGGAGAACTACGCATGGCTGCAGGACCGAACAACCGGTTTCTCGGCAAGTTCCGGGGGCGGGTGGTGAGCAACGACGATCCGCTGAGGACCGGCCGCGTCACGGTCAAGGTGCCCGACGTCCTGGGCGACGAGACGTCCACCTGGGCCATGCCCTGCCTGCCGTTCACGGGACCGCAGTCGGGGCAGTACGTCGTGCCCGCCGAAGGGGCGGGCGTGTGGGTGGAGTTCGAGCAGGGGGACGTCAGCTTCCCCATCTGGACCGGCTGCTGGTACGGCGACGCGTCCGAACTGCCGCCCGACGCGCTGACCGGAGGGCCCGCTCACCAGAACGTGGTGATCCAGACCTCCGACCGGCACAAGTTCGTCATGGGCGACGTACCGGACGGCGGGAACGGAATCCGTCTGCAGGCCGCGACCGGGGCGTACATCCAGGTGGACGAGAAGGGCGTGACGATCGCCGACGGGCAGGGCGCGTCGGTCGTGCTGGCCGGCGGCGAGGTCGACATCAACGACGGCCGGCTGATCGTCGCCAAGAAGCAGTGACGCAGCGACGCAGTGACGCGACAACAGACAACGGGGAGAGAAGACTTGTCCATCAGCCAAGGGACCATCGTCAACGCCGCCGCGAGCCTCCACTGCCCGCACGGCGGCCGGGCCTCCGCCGCCTCCGCGCACGCGGCCGTGCGCCTGGACGGACTGCCCGTGCACACCGCCTCCGACACCTTCGTGGTGACCGGGTGCCCGCACACCGTCGACGGGGTGCCACACCCGTGCGCCACCGTCCGGTGGAGCCCGCACGCGGACGGTGTGCGCGTCGACGGCGTACCCGTCCTGCTGCACACCACCGAGGCACAGTGCTTCGGCGCCGCGCTCGTGCCGCAGGGGCCACCGGTCGTGAACGCGGCCCGGCGGGGGGCGACCTGCCGATGAGGACCGTACGCGGTGACCTGGCGTTCCCGTTCCGCGGCGACCGGCGCGGCCGGACGGCGCACGCCCCGTACGACGAACACGTGCGGGACCTGGTCGAGCAGCTGCTGTTCACCAGCCCCGGTGAACGGCTGATGCGGCCCGACTTCGGCTGCGGCCTGCTGGATCTGGTGTTCACGCCGAACAGCCCGGAGCTGGCCTCGGCGCTGGAGCTCTCCGTGCAGGCCTCGCTGCAGCGCTGGCTGGGCGAGCTGATCGACGTGGAATCCCTGGACGTGGTGAGCGAGGAGAACGCCGTCCGGGTCTACCTGCGCTACGTGGTGCGCTCCACCGGGAGCCGGCGCGACGAGGTCTTCGAAGGGAGCGGACCCGCATGAGCGGCACGGACAGGGAGGTGGCCTGCCGGACGGACGGCAGGCGCGGCAAGGTGCGCGCGGCGCGGCTCCACGGCGTGGACGCGGTGGAGGTGGGCGACGACGGGCTGACCCTCACGGTGACGTTCCTCGGCAAGGCCCCGCACGGGCTGTGCCCGGAGAACATCCGCGTCGACGGCGGCCGTCGCGTCACCGGCGTCGAGGCGGTCGAGGTGACCGTGGAGCGGGAGGAGGACCCGGAGCTCGACGACCGGCTGCTCGTGACGGTCGACCGTACCGGCGACACCTCGCGCTACCGGCTGTCGGTGGTGGAGGCCGATCCGTACGGCAGGCCGGGCACCGAACCGTTCCCCGGCTTCGACCAGCGGTACTTCCGGGCGGAGTTCGACTTCCGGCCGGACTGCCCCACACCCTTCGACCGTGTGGACGGCACGGCGGGCCGCGACCCCGGCCCCCGGGCCGAGGCACCCGTCATCGACTACACGGCGCGCGACTTCGACTCCGTGCGCCGGCTCCTGCTGGACCGGCTCGCGCTGACCACGCCCGACTGGGTGGAGCGCAACCCCGCCGACCTCGGTGTCACCCTCGTCGAACTGCTGGCGCACACCGCCGACCGGATCAGCTACCAGCAGGACGCGGTCGCCACGGAGGCGTATCTCGACACCGCCCGCAGGCGGGTGTCGGTGCGCCGGCACGTACGGCTGATCGACTATCCGATGCACGACGGGTGCAACGCGCGGGCCCTGGTCACCGTCGAGGTGACGAGACGGCTGACGCTGTCGCCGGGCACGTTCCGCTTCGCCGCGATCGACGTCCGTACGCCGGGACTCCGCGCGCCCGAGACCGGCACCGTCGTCGAGGACCGCGACCTGGCGGTGCTGGCCGAGCGCGGCGCGGTCGAGGTGTTCGAACCGGTGGTGGACACCGAACCGGCCGAACTGCGCCCGGCGCACAACACGATCCGTCTCTGGACCTGGGGCGAGGAGGTGTGCGCCCTGCCGAAGGGCGCGACGTCCGCGACGCTGCGGGACGGGTGGACCGACAAGACGTGCACGACGCGGTCGCTGGCCCTGGCGCCCGGCGATCTGCTGCTGTTCGAGGAGGTGCGCGGGGCGCGTTCGGGCACGCCGGGCGACGCGGATCCCGCACACCGGCAGGCCGTACGGCTGACCTCGGTCACCCCGGGCGTGGACCGGCTGGCCGACCAGCCGGTCCTGGAGGTCACCTGGGCCCTCCAGGACGCGCTCGCCCTCCCCGTGTGCCTGTCGACGCGCGGCGGACCCGACTGCGCGCCGGTCGCGGACGTGAGCGTCGCCCGGGGCAATGTGGTCCTCGTCGACCACGGCAGATCACTGACGTTCGGCGGGGCACCCGCGGAGACGGTGACCGTACCCCCGGAACCCGCGGTCCCCGGCTCCTGCGAACCGCCCGGCTTGGGCTGCGAGGACGTCGACAGGGGCAACGCGGCAGCCCGTCTCCTGGGCGAACGCCTGGAACAGACGCGGCACGGACGGCTGCTCACCGCCGAACAGGTGCGGGAACTGTCCGAGCGGATCGGCGACGACCAGGTGACACGCGCCGGGATCGGCCTGGAGCTCGCGGGGCGACGGCGCGAGAAGGTCGTCCCCGGTACGGCGTACGAGCAGGCCGAGGCCCTGGCGACGCTCCTCGCGCAGGTGACCTACCCGGGCATCAGGCCCCGCTTCCGGCCGGTGCTCCAGCGCTCCCCCGTCGTCCAGGCGACGCCCTTCCCGCTCCCCGGGCACGTGGCGGCCGGGCAGGCCGACCGGCTGGCCGCCGTCCCCGGGCGGGTCCGCGAGCGGCTGGTGGAGCTGTGGCGCAGCGCCCGTGACCGCGACGGGCTGACCGAGGCGGAGATCGACGAGCTGACCGTGCTCTTCGGGCTGCGGGCCCTGGAACATCTGGAGCTGCACCTCCACCCCGTACGCGCGCTGCGTGAACTGCTGCACCGCGCCGACCGGCTGCTGGCCCCGAAGCTGCGCAGGCTCCAGGTGCTGACGGCCCGGGCCCGGGCGGGCACGGTGCTCGACGCCGGCATCGCCTGGGAGATCACCCAGAGCTGGGGCCCCGGCCACGCGGCCGGACTGCGTCCGGACGAGCCCGTGCTGCGGGGGCCCGCCGCCGCTCTCGTCCAGGACCCGCGGGCCGCGCTGCCCGCGGTGACGGCCGTGGACGGCGACGCGGTGTGGACCGCGCGCCGGGACCTGCTCGCGGCCGGTCACCGCGACCGGCACTTCGTCGGTGAACTGGAGGACGACGGGCGGATCGCGCTGCGCTTCGGCGACGGGCGGCACGGCGCCCGGCCCCGGCCGGGAGCCCGGCTGGAGCTGCACTACCGGCTCGGCGGCGGCACGGCGGGCAACGTGGGCGCGGAGGCCGTCAACCACCTGGTGCTGCGGCGCGGGCGGGACACCGAGGACGCCGGGGTGCCGCTTCCCGTCGCCGGGGTACGCAATCCGCTGCCGGCGGTCGGCGGGACGGAACCCGAACCGCTCGAACAGGTCAGGCAGCTGGCCCCGCTCGACCTGAGGCGCACCGTGCGGCGTGCGGTGACCGCCGAGGACTACGCGGCCCTGGCCTCCGCACTTCCCGGGGTCCGGCGGGCGGCGGCGGAGATCCGCTGGACGGGCAGCGTGCAGGAGGCGCATGTCGCCGTCGACACACCGGGGACCGGCGATCCGGAGCCCGAGCTGCTCGACTCGGTGGCATACGCGCTGGAGCGCTACCGGCGGATCGGACACGACCTGGTGGTCGGCCCCGCGAGCGGCGTACCGCTGGACATCGCCCTGTCGGTGTGCGCGGCCCCCGGGCACCAGCACGGACAGATCCTGGCCGAGCTGTACCGGCTGCTGGGCAGCGGCCGGCTGCACGACGGGCGGCTCGGCTTCTTCCATCCCGACGCCCTGGTGTTCGGCGGACCGGTGCGGCTCAGCCGGCTGGTGGCCGCCGCGGCCGGAGTGCGGGGGGTGGAGAGCGTGACGGTGACCCGGTTGCGCCGCCTCTTCGACGACGCCGACGGGAACGGTACGGCTCCGGAGACGGGCCTGCTGCGGCTCGGCGCGCTGGAGGTCGCACGCTGCGACAACGACCCGGACCGCCCGGACAACGGGCGGCTCACCATCGAGATCGCCGGAGGCACCCGATGAGCGGCGCGGGCAACTGCGGCTGCGGCTGCGGTGGACACGACGAAAGCAGAGCCCCCGAGGCCCTGTACAACCCGCCGGGGCGCACCGCGCTCGACTACCGGGTCGGGGACTACGGATCGTTCCTGGCGGCCATGGTGGACCGGCTCGCCTCCCCGGCGTACCCGGCGCTGCGCGGGCTGACGGTGCGGACCCCGGACGATCCGGCGATCGGACTGCTGGACTCCTGGGCCGTCGTCGGCGACCTGCTGACGTTCCACTCCGAACGGATGATGGACGAGGCGTACCTACGCACCGCGAACGAGCACCGCTCGCTGGCGCTGCTCGGGCGGCTGGTGGGACACCGCCCGGGGCCGGGCATCACCGCCGGCACCCATCTCGCGTACACCCTGGACAGGGACCCGCGGGGCGTGGACGTGGAGGTGGTCGTCCCGCGAGGGGCGCGCAGCAACAGCGTTCCGCTCACCTCCGAAGAGGAGTCGCAGGTCTTCGAGACGGAGGCGGACCTCACCGCCCGCGCCTCGTGGAACGAGCTCGTCGTGCGCCGGCGCAGGCCCGCGCTGCTGACCGAGCGGGACCTGAGCCGGCGCTCCGAGATCCAGGTGGCGGGCACCACGACCGGCCTGCGGACCGGGGACCGGCTGCTGTTCGTCCTCAAGGGCCAGGACGGCGCAGGCACTCCCGGGCAGCGGCTGCTGCGCACCGTCGCCCGGCTCCGGGTGGACCGCGAGGACGACGTGACGGGGATCGGGCTCCAGCAGTCCGCCCCGCCGTCCCTGGGCGCACTGCGGGAGCTGCTCCGCGAGTGGATCACCGAGGACGAGCGGGCCGTCGAGGACGGCGAACCCACGCCCGACAACCCCAACCCCCGGCCGGTCAGCCGCTTCATCGCCGACTTCGACGCCCAGGTCCTCGCCCCGCTGAGGGCCGACCTGGACACCCTCACCTCACCGGCCGCTCTCGCGGCACGGCTGGCGGAACCCCACGAGCGGCTGGCCGAGGCGCAGGTCGTCGCCCGTGCGCACCTCGATGTCGCCGCCTGGTTCGCGGAGTTGGAGGCGATGACCGGCGAGGTGATCGCGCAGGCGGCCGACCTGGAGCCCTCCCGGCCGGCTCCCGAGACCCCGCACACCGGCGCACACGGCACGCCCCGGGCCGCCGGCGCACACGGCACGCCCCGCACCGCCGCCGCACCGGCGTCCGCGGCGCTGCGGGCGCTCGGCGCGGTGCTCCCCGCACTCCGTAGCGAGGTCGTGCGCCCGTCCCGCAAGAGGCCGGCACCGGCGCACGCCGGTACGACCCCCGGGGCCCCCGGCTCCGACCTGGGCGCACGGCTCCTGGCGGCGCTCGACCCGCGGATCGCCGACGGGCTCTACCCGGCGTGGCGGCGGTCCGCCCCCACCGCGCCTTCGCTCCTGCACGAGGTGCAGGCGATGCGGGTGACGGCCGCCCCGTTCGGGGCGATGGCCCCGCTGAGACCGGTGCAGGACGAGCGGGGCCGGGTGATCAGGCAGGCGGACTGGCCGCTGACCGGCTCCGCCCTCACGACGATGCGCGTCGTGTTCGACACGGCGGGCAGGGTTCCGGTGCGTGCGGAATTCCAGCACACCGAGACGGGTTCGTCCGTCCAGCACTCGGAGAACCTGCCGTCGCAGGCGACGTTCGACCTCGGGCCCGGCCGGGTCGCGGTCATGACCCGGACCGCCCAGGACCACGATCCGGGCCGGCCGAACAGGCGCCCAACCGACTCGCAGGAGCCCGGCGTCACCGCCCAGCTGCTGGACGGCCTGCCCGAGCGGACACTGTTCGTGTCCCGGCCCGCCGACGACGGCCGTGTCCACGTCGCCGTGCGCAACGGCGAGCCGAGGAGCTGGCACCTCGCGCCCGGCGACCACGAGCAGATCAGGCACGGCGGCCACGAACTGACCGTGCGCTACACGGTCGGCAGCGAACCCGCGAACGTGGTGATCGGCATCGCCACGGTGCCGGAGCCCGCGAACCGGCGGGTGATCGCCCTGGACTCGGTGCAGGACTCGGTCACGGTCGGCAGCTGGGTCGCGATCGAGCGCCCCCGCAAGGGCGCCCAAGGACCCGACGGCATCCCGGGTGACCCCGTGCTCAGGTTCGTCACCACCAGGGTCACCTCCCTGCGCACCGCCGTGTACACCGACTTCGGCATCACCGGCCGGGGCACGGAGCTGACCCTGGCCGACCCCTGGCTCGACGAGCACGACGTACTGCTCTCCACCATCCGCGACACCACCGTGCACGCCGGCGGGCAGGCCCTGCGGCTCGCCGACGAACCCCTCGCCGAGGACGTCCACGGCAACGAACTGGAACTGGCCGAGCTGTACGACGGGCTGCGCCCGGGACGGCGGCTGATCGTGTCCGGGGAACGCACCGACGTACCCGCCGCCCCGGCCACCGAACTGGTGACGGTCGCCGGTGTCGAGCAGGTGCTCGACCCGCTGCTGCCCGGCGACCACGTCCACACGCGGCTGACCCTGACGACGGACCTCGTCCACCGCTACCGGCGCGCCACCGTACGTGTACGCGGCAACGTCGTCGCGGCCGGACACGGTGAGAGCCGGGAGGAGGCGATCGGCAACGGGGACGCGGACCTCGCCAACCAGACGTTCGCGCTCTGGCAGGCACCGCTGACCTGGCTGCCGGCCGACAACCCGCCGGGCGCGACCCCGGCCCTCGACGTGCGCGTCGACGGGCTGCTCTGGCACCGGGTCGACAGCCTCGCCGGGCGCGGCCCGCGCGAGCGGGTCTACGTCTGCGGAGACGCGGGCGGCCGGACGACGGTGACGTTCGGCGACGGGGTGCACGGCGCCCGGCTGCCCACCGGCCACGAGAACGTCCGGGCCCGCTACCGCTTCGGCACCGGCCGGGCCGCCAACGTCCGGGCCGACCGCATCACCCAGGCCGTGACGCGTCCGCTGGGCGTCACCGGGGTCACCAATCCCCAGCCCGCGACGGGCGGCGCCGACGCGGACGGTCCCGGCCGGACCCGCACCGCGATCCCGCTCGCCGTGTCCGCCCTCGACCGGCTCGTGTCCGTCGCCGACTACGAGGACTTCGCCCGCTCCCGCGCCGGGATCGGACGGGCGGCGGCCCGCGAACTCTTCGACGGCAGGCGGCGGACGCTGCACGTCACCGTCTCCGGGGTCCACGACATCCCGATCGCCGAGGACTCCGACGTGCTCACCGCACTGCGCTCCTCGCTCGCCCGGTACGGCGACTCCCGGCTGCCCGTACGCGTGCAGGTACGCGAACTGCTGCTGCTCGTCCTCGCGGCGAAGGTGAAGGTGGCCCCCGACCACAGCTGGCAGCTCGTCGAACCACACCTGCGCCGGGCCCTGCTGACCCGGTTCGGCAGCTCCCGGCGCGAGCTGGGCAGCCCCGCACACCTGTCGGACGTACTCGCGACGGCGCACTCCGTACCCGGTGTCGACCACGTGGACGTGGACGTATTCGGCGGAGTACCGGCCACCCTCACCGCCGACGGTCTGCCCGGCCTCGCGGACAGGCTCGCCGAACCGCGGACCACCGTCCCGGCACGGCTCGCCACGTACGACGAGGACGTGCACCGGGTCACCGCACAGGACGGCGAGACGCTCACCTCGGTCGCCGCCCGGTACGGCATCACCCTCACCGGACTGCTGCGCCTCAACCCGGACATCACCGGCACCCGGCGCCTGGCGAAGGGCCGCGCTGTGTGCGTCTTCCGCGGCATCCGGCCCGCACAGCTCGCCCTGCTGTCACCGGACGTCCCCGACACGCTGACTCTCACGGAGGTCACGGCATGAACACCCAGCAAGGGAGCGCCGCATGAGCAGGGAACCCGACGGGCTCGCGGAGCTGCTCCCGCAATGGCACCGGTTGCGGGACGAGGAGGGCGGGGAGCCGCTGCGGGCCCTGCTCGCGGTCATCGCCGAACAGGTCGACCGGGTGCGCGACGGCGTCGACCAGAGCTACGAGGACCTGTTCGTGGAGACGGCGGCGCCCTGGGTGCTGCCCTACCTCGGCGACCTCGTGGGCTACCGTCCGCTGCCCGGGTACGAGCGGGTCCTGACGGCCGGACTCGGCGACCCGGGCGACGAAGAGGCCCGTTCCCGGCTGGCCGAGGCGCTCGCCCCGCGCCGCGACGTCGCGGCCACGGTCGCGAACCGTCGACGCAAGGGCACCCTCGCCCTGCTGGAGGAGCTGGCCCAGGAGGTCGCCGGATGGCCGGCCAGGGCCGTGGAGTTCTCCCGGCTGGTCTCCCACGCACAGCCGGTCAGGCTGTACGGGACGGGGGCGGCGGCCGGCGACGTACGCAGGAGGTCGCGCGGCAGGACGGCCGACGTACGCGACGGTGCCCGGCTCGACCTGGCGGGCGGCCCGTTCGACGAGCTGGCCCGCTCCGTCGACGTACGCAGGGCCGCGTCGCCGCGGCGGCGGGGCGGTCATTCCCCGGCCGGGGTGGGCCTGTTCGTGTGGCGGCTCAAGCCCCACCGGGTGAGCCGGGCACCGGCGTACTGCGTCGACCGGGCCCGGAGCCTGTACACGTTCTCGATCCTGGGCAACGACACCGCGCTGGTCACCCGTCCCGTGCCCGAACCCTCCGCCACACACATCGCGACCGTCGACCACGTGCCCGCGTCCATCGGCAGGCGGCAGCTCACGGACCGGCTCGCCGACCACTACGGTCCCGGCAAGAGCTTCACCATCTGGCGTGACGGGCAGGGTGAGCCCGTGCCGCTGTCGGACATCGTCGTGGCCGACCTGACCGGCTGGCGCTACCGCCCCGAGCTCGGCCAGGTGGCCGTCGACCCGGTGCTGGGCCGGATCGCCTTCGGGTCCCGCTCCGCACCCCGGCAGGGGGTCCGGGTCACCTACCACCACGCCTTCGGCGACGACACCGGCGGCGGCGAGTACCCGCGTGAGCGCGTCACCTCACCCGCCGCCCGGATCTACCGTGTGGGCCCCCGCCAGGCCCATCAGCGGATCATGGACGCGTACGAGCAGTGGCGCACCGACCGGCGGTCCGGGCACTGCGGTGCCGAGGGCATCATCGAGATCACACACAGCGGCGCCTACCAGGAGCAGCTCGACTTCGACCTCGGCCGCGGCGACCGGCTGGAGCTGCGGGCGGCCGAGGGCTGCCGCCCGGTGATCCGGCTGCTCGACTGGTACAGCAACCGCCCCGACGCGCTCAACATCCGGGCGCAGGACGACCCGCGGGGCAAGGGCGACGCGCCGCGGATCGTCCTGGACGGACTGCTGGTAACCGGACGCGGGCTCCATGTCAGCGGACCCGTCGGCGCGGTCGTGCTGCGCCACTGCACGCTCGTGCCGGGCTGGTCGCTGGAGACGGACTGCGAGCCGCACTCGCCCGAGGAACCGAGCCTGGTCCTGGACCGGACCACCGCCTGCGTGTCCATCGACCGCAGCATCCTCGGCACCATCGAGGTGATCGGCGACGAGGTGAGCACCGATCCGCTGCCGATCCACATCCGCGACAGCATCCTGGACGCCACCGGCCACGACCTGCCGGCCCTGTCCGCCCCGGACTGCCGCCACGCGCACGCCGTGCTGCACGCGCACCGCACCACGGTCATCGGTGAGATCCACACCCACGCCGTGCTGATCGCCGAGAACAGCGTCTTCACGGGGCAGCTGCGGGTTGCCCGGCGCGGCATCGGCCGCCTGCGCCACTCCTACGTACCGCCCGGCTCCCGCACCCCGCGCCGCCACCGCTGCCAGCCGGACCTCGTGGGCGCCGACCTGGCCGGGCAGGTGCGCCCGCTGTTCACCAGCGAGCGGTACGGCACCCCGGCGTACGGGCGGCTCGCCGACGGCGGACCGTGGCAGATCCGGCGGGGCGCCGACGACGGCTCCGAGATGGGGGTCTTCCACCAGTTGTACGAACCGCAGCGCGAGGACAGCCTGCGGGCCCGGCTCGCCGAGTACACCCCGGCGGGAACGGACGCCGGGATCCACACCGTGACCTGACCGCCCCCAGTCCTGAGCCGACCCCGCCCGCCCCGATCTCTTCCGACCGACGTACCTCCGAGGGGGACCCCTTCCATGCACGCAGATCTCTCCCGCGACACCTTCCGGCCGGACCGGCACTACGCGGCGGTCCTCGCCCAGCAGGGCCGGGTCCAGCTGGACGCCGACGCCAACGAACAGGCCGCGATCCAGCTGCACCGGGCCCGGACCACCACCGCCGACCTGATCGGGCGGCACGGCGGCCCGCTCGGCGCGACCGGATTCGAGGTGGGGTTCCTGGGCGGCAGCCGGGAGCTGGACGACCTCTCGCTGGGCGCCGGCCGCTACTACGTCGACGGGATCCTGCTGGACGCGACCCGCCCGGAACCCGGCGCACCGGCCGGTGAGGACGCCGCCGACGACACGGAGACCCCGGCGACCTGGACCTACTGGGACCAGCCGGACGGCCACCGGGACCCGGAGCGCCCCGGCGACCGGCTGCCCACCCAGTTCCCGTACCTCGCCTGCCTCAAGGTGTGGGAGCGCTCGGTGACCGCGGCCGAGGACCCGATGCTGCGCGAGGTGGCGCTCGGACCGGCCATGCCCGACACGGCGGCCCGGATCAAGACCGTCTGGCAGGTGCTGTCGCTGCCCGGCGCGCAGTTGGAGATCGAGGACGGGGCGACGAAGGACCAGGTCCGCGAGGCGTTCGCGCGGTGGACGGCCGCACAGGCGCCCACCGCCCGGATGGCGGCACGCGCCGAGCGGCCCGAGCACGCGGACGACGCCCCCTGCCTGGTGGAGCCGGACGCCCGCTACCGGGGCCCGGAGAACCAGATGTACCGCGTGGAGATCCACCAGGGCGGCCAGGCGAAGGACGCCACCTTCAAGTGGTCCCGGGAGAACGGCTCCGTGGCACTCCCGGTGGACGGACTCGACGGGACCTGGGTCGAGTTGGCATCGCTCGGCAACGACGACAAGCTCGGTCTGGACGTCGGTGACCAGGTGGAGTTCGTGGACACCGGTTACACCAGCAGGGGCGAACCGCTGCCGCTGCTGCGGGTCGAGGAGATCGACCTGCCGGGGCGGCGCGTACGCCTCTCCGACGAGCCGCACCCCTCGGTCGGGCGACGCCCGGAACTCCACCCGTTCCTGCGGCGCTGGGACCAGCGGTCCGGATCCCGGCACACGGGCGGTACGGGCCGTACCAAGCAGGCCGCCGCGAAGCTGCGGGGCGGGGCGGTCCGGATCGAGGAGGGCGGCTGGCTGCCGCTGGAGGACGGCGTACTCGTCTACTTCGAGCCGGGCAGGACCTACCGGTCCGGTGACTACTGGACCGTCCCCGCCCGCACCGCGACGGGCGGTGTCGAGTGGCCGACGGACGCCGCCCGCCGCCCGCTCCTGCGGTCACCGAAGGGCATCCGGGTCCACTACGCACCGCTGGCCTGGGTGCTGGGGGAGGGGTCGGTCGCGGATCTGCGCATGACGTTCGCGCCCCTGGCCACCGCCATCCCCGCGGCCGACGCGCAGGCACTCGCCGCGGAGGCGGAGGCCGAAGCGGAGGCGAAGGCTACGGAAAGCGCGGCCGCCGGCCCGGACGGCCGGACGTCGGGACAGGACGACGAAGGACAGCCCGAGAACTGACGCACCACCTGGGTAAAGGAGCACCACGATGGCAACACCCCTGTCCGCCGACCGACTGCTCAAGGCCCTGCGGGACGAGGGTCTGCACGTCGTCGAGCACCGGAGCTGGCGCACACACAACCGCAACCACAAGGGCCCCTGGGGCCCGGTGCACGGAGTGATGATCCATCACACCGTCACCTCGGGCACGCAGAGCTCCGTGGACCTCTGCTACAACGGCCATTCGAGCCTGCCGGGCCCGCTGTGCCACGGAGTGATCGCCAAGGACGGCTCGGTCCACCTGGTCGGCCACGGCCGGGCGAACCACGCCGGACTCGGCGACGACGACGTCCTGCGCGCGGTGATCAACGAGACGTCACTGCCCGCCGACAACGAGGCCAACACCGACGGCAACCGCTCCTTCTACGGCTTCGAGTGCGTCAACCTCGGCAACGGCAAGGACCCGTGGCCGGCCGCCCAACTGGAGGCCATCGAGAAGGCGGCCGCCGCGATCTGCCGTGCCCACGGCTGGAACCAACGCTCGGTGATCGGCCACAAGGAGTGGCAGCCGGGGAAGATCGACCCGCGCGGCTTCACGATGGACTCGATGCGCGGCAGGGTCAGGACACGCCTCGCCGGCAACCCGGACGGCCCGACGAAACCGCCCGCCCCCAAACCCCCGGCGAAGTACGAGCCGTTCCCCGGAGCCGCCTTCTTCCGGGCCGGCCGGCGCAGCGCCGTCATCACGGCGATGGGGAGAAGACTGGTGGCCGAGGGCTGCGGAAAGTACGAGGTCGGCCCCGGCCCGGACTGGTCCGAGGCGGACCGCAAGTCGTACGCCGCGTGGCAGCGCAAGCTGGGCTACTCGGGAACCGGCGCGGACGGCACCCCGGGCAAGGCCAGCTGGGACAGACTCAAGGTGCCCAACGTCTGAGCCGGTATGCGGCGGCCCTCTCCTCGCGGACACGGGCCGCCGTGCACCGGGCGGGTCGCGTCACGGGTCATGCGCACTTCAGCTCACGCTGCGCGAAGGCGGCGAACTCCTCCAGCAGAGGCGGCAGGACGCTACGAACCTCCTGCTCGTCGCCCTCCGAGCGGAAGGTGGTCAGGCGGAGCTCGATGTACGAGCCAGGAGCGGACACATCCTCCGAGGGCTGACAGACGATGTACGCGGCCGCCCCGTTGTCCCAGACGAGGCCTTTCTCGCCCACGCCGACCGAGTCCGGGTCCGGCCCGACGAGGGACTTCCAGTTGATCCACTTCTCGTAGCTCCGGCGGATGGCGGTCGCCTGGAACGACGGCCGGCCATCGACAGTGCAGCTCGGCATGTCCAGGTTCCCGGCCAGCACGAACGGGCGCGAACGCGGGGCGGCCTCGTCGCCTGTCGGCAGCAGCGGGGCTTGTCCGACCAGCCGTCGGCGGCGGACTTGAGCTTGCCGACGGGCGCGTTGACGACATCATCGAACTTCACTCGTTCCCCCGACGGTTCCGCTGCGACCGGGCGGTCGTGCCCGGCCGCGCGAAAGCCTGACCGAGTCGATGTTGCCGCCGTGCGCACATGCAACTGGTCCCTGTCATCACCCCCGGCGCACCCGCCCCACGATCCGCTTGCCGAGGCGTCCGATCGAGCGGGACGGCCGGTTCCAGGTGCGGAAGGCGTCGAGGGTGCGGCTGCTTC
Source organism: Streptomyces sp. NPDC058637 (assembly GCF_042717325.1). Lineage (NCBI taxonomy): Bacteria > Bacillati > Actinomycetota > Actinomycetes > Kitasatosporales > Streptomycetaceae > Streptomyces > Streptomyces sp. NPDC058637. Next base: position 85,344 of record NZ_JBHXRD010000017.1, read on the forward strand.
CGCCGCGTTCGACGGCCGCCTCCACCGCCGTGACACCCTCCGGGGACAGGGCGCGTACCGCGGGGCGCAGGACCTCGTCGAGCAGGGTGGTGCGGGTCCTCGTCCAGGCGTCGCCCGCGTGCGGGTGGGCGGTCCATACGGTGAAGCAGTCCGCCGCGTACGAGGGTTCGTCCCGCAGCCGGGTCAGGATCTCCTCACGCTGGGCGACCCGGCCGTACGCCGCGATCAGGTCCTCGTCGCTGCTGTGCACGAATGCGTACAGCTCCGCCTCGGGGCGGTCGGGGGCGAGCAGTCGTCGGGCCAGGGCGCCGTAGGCGTGTTCCAGAACCAGGGGCTCGACCGGTTCGGCGAGGGTGCGCAGGGAACGGGCCCGTTCCGTCCAGCCGGGCTCCGTCGCACCGGAGCGCACATCGCGGGCGAAGTCCAGCAGCAGCAGGGAGGCGCGCACCCGGGCGCCGATCTCCTGGGGGAAGCTGCGCAGCAGGTCGTGGGCGAGTTCCGGGGCGTCCCCGTCGTCGAAGGGGGCGCCGAGCGCGGCATCCACCAGGCGGGCCCAGGTGCCGGCCGTCCGGTGGGCGTCGGACGTGGTCTCGCCCAGCAGCGAACGGGCCTCGCCCGCCGTGGGGGTGTCCTCGCCCCACACCAGGCCCACGGCCGTGCGCAGCACCAGCGGCTCGGCGAACGGGGACATGCCCGCGGCCCGCAGCACCGTGTGCAGGACCATCACCCGGTCCGCCCCGCGCGCCTTGGCACCGGGCGCCTCCGCGCACATCCGCAGATGCGGCAGCGCCTGCGTCCCAGTGAACGGCAGCGCCACCTGGGTCAGCAGCCGCTCCGTCCCCGCCGGGTCGTCCGGAGCGAGCCGGTCCAGCTCGCCCAGCAGCGCCGTACGCACGTCGAACTGCTCGTCCAGCAGGTCGAGCAGCGGGCGGCACCCGCCGGCCTCAGGGTCGTCGAGCAGCGCACGGGCCAGCCGGTGCACGACCCCGGGCAGCAACCGCTCGCAGTCCACGTCGAGCAGCCGCACGATCCGCAGCACCTGCACCGTACGGGCCACACCCCGGGGCACTCCGGCGGCGAGTTCGGCCAGCAGTTCGTCCCCGAGCTCCTCGACCAGCGCCGCGGCCACGCGCTCCCCGGCGGGTTCGGCGAACGCCGAACGCGCGGGCGGTTCGAGCGTGACGTCGCCGCCCCGCACCGCCTCCGTCACCAGCAGCGCGGCCAGCGGAGCCGTGACCGCGGCCGGGCAGCGGCCGTCGAGCGCCGTGAGCAGGCGCAGCGCCGCGGCGCATTCGGCGGGCGTACGGTCGTCGGCGGGCGCCGTGAGCGCCTCGGTCAGCTGCTGCGTCCGCTTCTCGTCCAGCGCGTACGGCCGGTCTGCCGCCCAGTCCGCCGCCGCGGCACGCTCGTTCGACCCGAGCGCGATGCCCGCGCCCAGTGCCGTCACGGCGAGCGGACCGGCGGCGAAGGGTTCGCCCGGCAGCTCGGCCGCGTCCCGGAACAGCTCCGGGGCCCGGCTGCGCCAGATGCGCGCGGCGGTGCCCGCCCAGGCGTCGTCCACCGTCCCGGCGGGGCGCGGCCCCGTGGCGGCGTGCACCCGGAAGCGGGGGTCGCGCGCGTCGGGCGCGTCCTGCGGAAGGACGCCCAGGACCTGGTGCGACATGGTCCCCGGATGCCGGGTGTACGTGGTGAAGGTCAGTTGCTCGGCGTGCTCCCGGGGCAGGACGGCGGTGGCCAGGGCGACCCACCGGGCCACATCCGCGCTCTGCCGTTCCACGAGCACGACCGGCGGTGCTGACCGGTCCTCACTCACCTTGCGCAGATCGCTCAGGAAGGCGGCCAGCCACGGGCTGCGGGACACGGCGAAGTCGCCCAGCCCTTCGCGGGACAGACCGCGCGAGAGGCCGCGGGGGCCGGAGGCCGCGGACAGCGAGGTCAGCGGGTCGGGCAGCGTGCGGTCCGGTGTCGTGGCGAGCCACCCCGCGGCCCCCCACGCGGCGACCGGGAGCGCCTGCCCGGGCGGCGGCGTGCCCGCCGGGAGATGGACGGCGTGCGCGTGGAAGCCACCCGTACCGGCGGCGACCGTACGACTGAGCAGATGGCTGCCGTCGGAGAGCGCGGTGAAGCTGAACGCGACGGGCAGCGCGCGGAGTTCGGCGTCGGTGAGGCGCCCGGGAGTGCCTGCCGGAGCCTCGTAGGCCAGCAGCGGTCCGGCCTCGGCGCGGACCGGCCCGGGTATCGCGGGGTCGACGGCGGTGAACCGGCCGCCGGGCTCCCCGTCCCCGGGCGTACCGGAGGTGTAGTGCAACTGCGCGAGGCTCATGCGTAGGTCCTTTTTCCATGCCACGTCCGTCCGGGCCCACCGCGGTCACCGCTCCGCGAGGGAGCGGTCCGTAGTCGCTCGGGCGACGCTATCAAGGCCCGGGCCGCACGCTCTCGTTGTCGTCCCGAGCCGTGCCGCCGTGCCCGGTCGGCGACGCGCATCCAGGCCGGCGGTACGACCGGTGTGCCGCTGTCCGCGGGAGTGGTGGAGTAGGAGGACTCGGGTGGCGACGGGCAGGTGGAGGTGCTGCCGCACGGCGTCGCGGCGAACGGTTCGCTCCGGCGTCACGTGGTCGGCGAACCGCGCTCCGGCTTCCGGTACGCCGTGCCCGCGCTGTCGCCGGGCGCCCACCGCCGGCCGATGCGCCCGGACGCCACACCGGCGGTCCCCGGAGTCGCCCGGCCGGTGGCGGATTTCCTGGAGGCGCTGGACCTGCGGGACGTCACGTCCGCCGGGACCTCGGGGCGTACGTACGCGGCGCGCCGCCCGGGGGGCGACTCCGGGGACGGGCCGAGGTGCTGCGGGTCTTCGGCCATCCCACGCCCGCACACCTGAAGCCCGCGCCCGCGCATCCGGGGACCCCGTCGGGCACTCACACCACCCGTACGTCCACACCCAGCGCGCGCAGCGCCTCCACCTCGTCGGAGGGAGCCGCCGTGTCCGTCACGACCGTGTGCAGCCCGGAGGCCGGGGTGACGAGGGCGAGGGCGGTGCGGGACAGCTTCGCGGCGTCGGCCACGGCGACGACGCGGCGGGAGGACGCGATCGCGGCCCGCTTGACCGCCGTGTCCTCCAGGTCGTAGGCGGTCAGCCCGTCGGCGGCCGTCAGTCCGCAGCAGCCGATCACCGCGGTGTCGAAGCGCAGCGACGCCAGGGAGGCTTCGGCCAGCGGTCCGGTCAGCGCGAGTTCGCCGGGGCGCGGCCGGCCACCGGGCAGCAGCAGGGTCACCCCGGTCGCCCCGGTCAGGGCGTTGGCGGCGTGCAGGGACAGCGGCATCACGGTCAGCCGGCGGTGGGCGAGGGCGTGTGCCACCTCCAGGCAGGTGGTGCCGCTGTCGACGACCACCGACTCGCCGTCCGTGATCAGCGACGCCACCTCGGCCGCGATGCGCCGCTTGGTCTCAAGTCCCTCCTGGGCCCGCAGGGCGAAAGGAGGCTCCTCGCCGCGCAGTACCAGGCTGCGCGCCCCGCCCCGGTACCGCTCCAGGACTCCCTGACCGGCCAGCGTCTCCAGGTCGCGCCGGATCGTCATCTCCGAGGCACCGGTGAGCGCGGCCAGTTCCGCGACCGTTCTGCGGCCCGTCTCCAGGACCGCGTGCGTGATCTGCTTCAGTCGGTCTGCGCTCGCCATGAGGCAGAGTGAACACCAAGAGTGTGCGTAAAACAAAGTTACGCTCAGAAAATCTGTTTGTTAGGTTGACGCGCATGGAAAGATCTCTGCGGGTCGGCCGACTGGCCACCTTCGTCTACTTCACCCTCTGCGGCTTCGTCCTGGGCATGTGGATCGTCCACATCCCCACCATCGAGCAGCGGGTGGGTATCAGCCACGCCGTCCTAGGCTGGCTCCTCCTGCTCCTGGGCGGCGGGGCCTTCGCGGGGATGCAGCTGATCGGCCCGCTCAGTGACCGCTTCGGCGCCCGCAAGGTCGTACCGGTCAGCTCCGCGCTGTCCTGTGCCGCCCTCGTCCTGCCCGGCCTGGCCACCAACCCCTGGACCCTGGGCGCCGCGCTCTTCGCGCTGGGCTGTACGACCGGATGCCTGGACGTCGCGATGAACGCCCACGCGGTGCAGGTCGAACGGGGTTACGGCCGGCCCGTGATGTCGGCCTTCCACGCCATGTTCTCCATCGGCGGGGTCTTCGCGGCGCTCGTCGGCGCCTTCACCCTCGGCCGGGACTGGAGTCCCGCGGTCACGCTCACCGCCATGGCCGCGCTCAGCCTCGTCGTCACCCTGGCCACCGTGCCGGCGCTCATGCCCCCGGAGGCGGCCCCGGCCGGCACCGGTGCCGAGGGCGATGCCGGTCCGAAGTCCGCCCGGCGTCCCGTACCCCGCCGCATCTGGATCATGGCGGCGCTCGCCCTCATGCTGATGCTCTCCGAAGGCGTGGCCAACGACTGGAGTGCCCTGCACCTCAGGGACGTGCTCGACGCCTCCCCGTCGACCGCGGCCTTCGCGTACGGCGCCTTCGCCACCGCCATGACCGTCGGCCGCCTGCTAGCCGACCGGGTCGCCGCGCGCTTCGGCCCGGTGGCGATCCTCCGCTACGGCTCCGGAGCGGCGGCGGCCGGACTCGTCCTGGCCGCGCTGTCGCCCACGATCCCGGTGGCCCTGATCGGCTGGACGGTCTTCGGTATCGGCCTGTCCGGCACCATTCCGCAGCTCTTCAGCGCCGCGGGCCACATCGACCCGGCCGCCGCGGGCACGAACGTCTCGCGCGTGGCGGGCCTCGGCTACATCGGCATCCTGGCGGGCCCCGCGGTGATCGGGCCGATGACCCACTTCATGCCGCTGAACCTCACCTTCTTCCTGCCGGTGGCCTTCTGCGTCATCGCCTGCCTGACGGCCCCGATCCTCACGTCCGACTCCGCGAGGACGGCCGGGGCGACGGGCAAGGAGCCCACGCCCCAGGAAGCCTGAAGCGTCCCCGGGCGTACCGCGATGCGTGGGCCGACGCCTTCGCGCCGGTCCACGCGTCGCGGCCGGGGACCACCGGGCGGTTCAGTGCCCGGCGTCGACCGGTCCGGCGCCGCGCCGCAGGCCGAACCCGGCCAGGAGCGCGCCCACGACACACAGGACCGCGGTGACGATCACCGCACTGTGCACCCCGTTCATGAACGCGTTGCCGCTGGCCTCGACGACGGCTGCCCTCAGCTGGGCGGGCATGTCGCCGGAGACCGGCGAGACACCCATCGCCACCGCGTCCTCGGCCTCCGCCAGACGGGCCGCCGTCGATGCCGGGACGCCTGCCGAGGTCAGCTCACCGGTGAAGGTGGAGCCCACCTTGCCGCTGATCAGGGAGACCAGCACGGACGTGCCGAGCGCGCCGCCGATCTGCAGGGAGGTGGCCTGCAGACCGCCCGCGACGCCGCCGTCCCTCTTCGGCGCGTTGCCGACGATCGCGTCGGAGGACGCGGACATCACCATGCCGACGCCCAGACCGATCGCGAGGAACGGCGGCCACAGGGCGGCGTACGAGGAGTCCGCGTCCCAGGTGAGGATCCAGATCGAGGCCGCCGCCTGGAGGAGCATGCCGAGCGGCATGGTCAGACGCGGGCCGTAGCGCTGGGTCAGCGCGGCCCCGAGCGGGGACGCGACCACCGTGGCCAGGCTCAGCGGCAGGGTGCGGACACCGGCCTCGACGGGGGTGAAACCGCGCACGTTCTGCAGGTACATCATCAGGAAGAAGATGACGCCGAGCAGCACGAAGAAGTTGATCGCGGTGACGAGCGTGCCGATGGTCAGGGCCGGACTGCGGAACAGCCGCATCGGCAGCAGCGGATGCCGGACACGCGTCTCGTACCAGCAGAAGGCGGCCAGGACGACCAGGCCCCCGGCGAGCGCGCCCAGGGTGCCGGCGGACGTCCAGCCCCAGGTCTCGCCCTTGACCACGCCGAAGACGAGCGACACCAGGCCGACGGCGAGCAGGATCACGCCGGGTACGTCGAAGCGGTGGTGGCCGGTGGAGTCCTTGCTCTTCGGCAGGACGTAGGCGCTGAAGGCGAGCGCGACCACACCGATCGGCGCGTTGATCAGGAAGACGGACTCCCAGTTGACGTGTTCGACGAGCAGCCCGCCGACGATCGGACCGAGCGCCGTGGAGCAGGACGCGACCATGGCCCACAGGCCCACCGCCATGCCGAACTTCCGCGGCGGGAAGACCGCGCGCAGCAGACCGAGAGTGTTCGGGATCAGCAGAGCCCCGAAGAGGCCCTGCAGGGCACGGAAGGTGATGACGCCCTCGATCGAACCGGACAGGGCGATCGCGACCGACGCCACGGTGAATCCGGCGGTGCCGATCAGATAGAACGTGCGCCGCCCGACCCGGTCGCCGAGCTTGCCGCCCAGGATCAGGAACGCGGCCATCGCGATCAGGTACGAGTTGGTGACCCACTGCAGGTCGGCGGTGGACGCGTTCAGCTGCCGGCCGATCTCCGGGTTGGCGATCGAGACCACCGAGCCGTCGAGGTTGACCATGAAGAGGCCGATGGCGACGGCGATCAGCGTCAGCCAGGGGTTCGCGCGCCTGCCCGTCGGGGCGTCCGGAGGAGCTTCCGAGGGCAGGGGGGACTTGTCCACGGTCGTGGAGGACATGGAAACGCCTTGTCTGTGTACGTACTTCGGGGGTGCGGAACAGGCGCGTCGCGTCAGCGCGCGGGCCCGGCCGCGGGGACGTGAACCGGCAGCGGTCAGGGGGCCCGGGTCGCAAGAGGCGCCCGGCCCCAGACCCCCCCGCGCGGGGGTTTGAGCCGGCGGGGGTGGGGGGGCCGGCGCGGCGTGG
>NZ_JBHXRD010000017.1:92174-157188 GCF_042717325.1 Streptomyces sp. NPDC058637
CCTTGGGGTGTTTTTTGGGGGGGTTGTTTTTTGTTTATATTCGACTGGAGTAGACCGGTCGGGGGGCGGGGCCCGGGGGACTCTTGACCCCCGGGCCCCCTGACCGGACAGCGAGGGGTTGTCAGCCGGCGGAGGTGCGGAGCCGTCCGCTCAGTGACGTCAGCGCGCCCAGAGCCGCACCGAGGGCATCGAGCTCGCCGTCGGTGAGGGTGTGCAGCGCGCCCGCCACATGGCCTTCCTGGAGCAGCCGCGCCTCGGCGAGCCGTCCCCGGGCGGTGGCCGTGGGGTACAGGTGGGCGACCCGCTTGTCGGCCGTGTCCCGCCTGCGCTCCAGCAGCCCCGCCTCGGTGAGCTGGGAGACGAGGGCGCTGACGTTGTTCGGCTTCATCAGCAGCGCCTCGGCGGACTCCCGGACCGTGATGCCCGCACGTTCCTCGACGAGGAACAGCAGGGCGAGCTGGCCCTCCGGGAGCCGCGGATGCGGGAACTCGCGGCCGACGTGCCGCTCAAGACTCCGCTGCAGCACGGGCAGGACGGCCACGAGCGCGGAGGCTACGCGGTCGACGTCCTGGGAGGGTGCGGTGGAGTCGGGCATGCCCAGCAGTATAGGTATGTCGAGATACCTATGTCAAAGTACATAAATGTGCTGTGGGGCCGCCGCCGACCGGATCTCGGCGTCCGGGTGACCGGGAGGCTGACGCGGGGCATTTCGCCGTGATGGTATATCTGCAGTTGAGAGACCCGGCGCACGGTGAAGGCGGTCGAGAGAAGGACCATGGACAAGCCCACGCACTTGATCGAGTTCGAGACCATGCTGCTCGGGCGGCACATACAGCTGAGCGCACCCCGGCTGAGGCGGAACAACCAGAACCTGGACCGCAGCGCCTACACCCTGCTCAGCCGCATCCGGATGGAGGGGCCGATGTCCATCGGGCAGCTCAGCGACGCCTTCGGGCTGGACGCCTCCACCCTGAACAGGCAGACCGCCGCCATGCTGCGCGCCGGACTCGTCGAGCGCATCCCGGACCCCGACGGCGGGATCGCCCGCAAGTTCCGCATCACCGAGGAGGGCGGGCGCAGCCTCGACGCCGAGCGCTCCGCGAACGTCCACGGCCTGGAGAAGGTCCTGGCCGCGTGGGACCCGGAGGAGGTCGCCGCCTTCGCCGCGTACCTCAAGCGCTTCAACACCGACATCGAGCACCTCGACGGGCGCCCCTGGCCCCGCCCCTGAGCGCGCGGAACCCGCTTCGTCACACCCGTGTCCCGCTTGTCGCACCGGCGCAACAGTTCGCCGGATCGTCGTGCGGGGCGGACGGCTGCTCCTATGATCTGAGCGGCGTCCTGGAGACGGGGACCCGACGACGAGGGACTCGAAGATGGGGGACATCGACTCGTGAGGCAGCCAAGGCCGTTACACCGGTACGGCATGACGCTTCTGGCCCCGCTGGCGCTCCTGGCGGCCTGTTCGAGCGGGGGCGACAGCACCTCGGCCGACAGGAGGGCGGACGCCTCGCCAGCAGCGTTACCGGGCGAGGACACCGCGTCCCCGACTCCGGTCCTCGACGCCGATCCCGCCAAGCTCCCCAAGGACCGGGAGGCCGCGCTCGACCTCATCGGCCGGGTCATCGCGGACCCCGAGAGCTTCGGCCCGGGAGTGGTGAAGCGCAGCCCGTACGAGAGCGATCCGGCCACCTGGCCGGTCCTCGGCAGCGACTGCGCCTGGCACCAGGAGAAGCCCGCGAGCAACGTCCTCGCCACCCTCACCCGGTCCTTCGAACTGCCCGCCGCGCAGGGCAAGGGGCCGGTGCGGCTCTCGGCGGTCGTCACCGTCCACCGCACCCGTGACGACGCGCGGTGGGAGATGGCCGAGTCGATCGAGGAGACGATGCGCTGCCCCACCCAGCAGTTGCAGGAGGGTGAGCGGATCGGCTCGATGATCTCGGGCGCGATGCTGGGCGGGGAGGGCGGACAGTCCACGTCGGAGGACTCGCTGAGCGAGGTCGGTCAGTACACCAGCACCGAGCTGGGCGGCCCCCACACCTACGACTGGCAGCAGGCGCAGAGCCTGCAGTTCACCATGGCCGCGACGGGCAAGGGCGCCGAGGGGCGCACCGATGCGGAGATCTCCGGCCTGGTGGCCCAGGGGCTGAGCACCATGCTGGTGCGGATCGAGTCCGCCGTCGAGAAGCAGAGCTGAGGACATCCGATGGACGAGCTCCGGCCCACCGACCCCGCGCGCATCGGCGCCCACCGGCTGCTCGGACGCCTCGGCGCCGGCGGCATGGGGGTCGTCTACCTCGGCCGTACGGACGCGGGGGCGACCGCCGCGATCAAGGTGATCCTCCCTGAGTACGCCGGGGACGACGCGTTCAGGACCCGGTTCCGCCGCGAGGTCGAGGCCGCCCGCAAGGTGCGCAGCCCCTGGGCCGTCGCGGTCATCGATGCCGAGACCGAGGGCGAACGCCCCTGGCTGGCCACCGCGTTCGTCCCCGGCCCCTCGCTCGCCGAGGCGGTCGCCCGCTGCGGCCCACTGCCCCTGCGCGGCGTGCGGGTGCTCGGGAGGCTGCTCTCCCGCGCCCTGACCGCCGTACACGCGGCCGGACTCGTCCACCGGGACGTCAAGCCCGGCAACGTGCTGCTCACCGCCGACGGCCCCCGGCTCATCGACTTCGGGATCGCGCGGGCGGGGGACGCCACCGCGCTCACCGCCACCGGTCTCGTCGTCGGAACCCCCGGCTTCCTGTCACCGGAGCAGGCCTCCGGAGGCGTTACGGCGCCGGGGCCCGCGAGCGACGTGTTCTCCCTCGGCTGCCTCCTCGCGTACGCCGCCACCGGCCGGCCGCCCTACGGCAGCGGGGCCGTGGACGCGTTGCTGTACCGCACCGTGCACGACGAACCCGACCTCGACGGGATCGACGACGCCGAACTGCGCACCCTGCTCGCCGACTGCCTGGTCAAGAACCCCGCCGACCGGCCGACGGCGCGGCAGTTGGACGAGCGCATCGTCGAGGACGCCTCGCCCGGGTCCGTCGAGTGGCTGCCCGAGGACGTCGTACGGCTGATCGCGGACCGGTCCGCCGCGATGCTCACCCTGCCCGGCATCGAGCCCACCATCGCCGACGAGCCCGCGCACGCACCGCCGGGCAGACGCCGGTTCCTCTCGCTGGCGGCCGCCGGAGTGGTCGTCGTGGCGGGCGGCGGCGCCTTCGCCGCCTGGGAGGCGCTGCGCGACGACGAGGGCGCCGGCGCGGCGAAGTCCGGCGAACGCTCCTGGACCATCGGGGTGCAGGCCGATCTGTCCGGGGCACGGAAGGCGGCGGGCAAGGCCCAGGAGCGCGGGGTGCGCGTCGCGGTCGAGCGCTTCAACTCCCGTAAGGACAAGCCCTACACGCTTCAGGTCAAGGTGCTCGACGACGCAGGTGACCCCGCGCGCGCGGTGAGGGCCGCCGAGGAGTTCACCCGCGACCGTGACGTGCTCGCCGTCATCGGTCCGACCGGCGACGCGGAGACCGGCGCCGTCCTGGGCGTCTACGACGAGGCGATGCTGCCCGTGATCACGGTGTCGTCCCTGGCGGTCGCCTACGCCCCCCGGTCCAGGAAGTCCTTCTTCCAGGCGTCCCCTTCGTACCTCGTCCTGACCCAGCCGATCATCACCAGGCTCGTGCTGCGGCCCGACGTCGAACGCCTCGGCGTGCTGCTCGACCGCGCCGGGGGACCGGCCGCCTACACGGGTGGCTACGGCACCAACCTCATGACCCCGGTCCTCACCACCGGGACCACCTATCCGAGGGTCGTGCCGGCCGGCGTGCGGGATCTGGGGCCGGTCATCACCGACATGCTCGCCAACCGGAGCGACGCCCTCTTCTACGCCGGGGACGAGGCCGGTGCCGCGCGCGCCGCACGGGCACTCGCGGCCACCCCGTTCAAAGGGCCCAGGATGGCCATGCACACGGCCATGGGCCCCGGATTCATCGAGGAGGCGGGCGACGCGGCCACCGGGTGGGAGTTCACCGCCCCGTACACCGACGCGACCGCACCCGCCGCGAAGGAGTTCGCCGCCGCGCACCGCGAGACCTTCGGCTCCGCGCCCGCACACTGGGCCGCAGAGGCCTACGACGCGGCCGGGCTCGTCATCGACGCCCTCGCGGCCTTCCCGGAGCGGCCCTCACGCACCGCACTCGTGGCACGGATCGCCAAGTCGACGTACAAGGGGGTCTCCCGGACGTACGCCTTCGACGAGAAGCAGATCCTCGTGGGCAAGGACGCGTATCTGTACCGGGTCGAGAACGGCCGCTACCGCTTCGTCGGTCCGGCGCCGAAGACCGGGAGCTGACGTGCGGCCGCTCACCTCCGAGGACCCCCGGGCCGTCGGCGGGTTCCGCACACTGGTCAGGCTCGGGGCGGGCGGCATGGGCGTCGTGTACCTGGCGCGTTCGCCCGGCGGCGGACTGGCCGCCGTGAAGGTGATCCGCGCCGAACACGCCGCCGACCCCGGATTCCGCGCCCGTTTCCGGCGCGAGGCCGAGGCGGCCCGGCGGATCTCAGGACCCTGGGTGGTCCCCGTGACCGGCGCGGACACCGAGGCCCGTGAGCCGTGGCTCGCCACCGCGTTCGTCCCCGGCCCCTCGCTCGCCGAATCCGTCGACGCGCAGGGGCCGTTGCCCGCCGGCACCGTGCGGGCCCTCGGCGCCCGGCTGGCGGTCGCCCTCGCGGCGGTCCATGAGGCGGGTCTCGTCCACCGCGACGTCAAGCCCGGCAACGTGCTCCTGGCGCTCGACGGACCACGGCTCATCGACTTCGGCATCGCACGCCACGACGGGGCCACCGCCCTCACCGCGACCGGCGCGGTCATCGGCACACCCGGCTTCCTGGCCCCCGAACAGGCGTCGGCGGGAGAGTCGGGACCGGCCGGGGACGTCTTCTCGCTCGGCTGCGTCCTCGTGTACGCGGCGACCGGACAGCGCCCCTTCGGCCACGGCCCGGCCGCGGGCGTCCTCTTCCGGACCGTTCACGAGGACCCGGACCTGGACGGACTGCCCGGTGAACTGCTCGGCACCGTGACCGCCTGCCTGGCCAAGGACCCGGCGGACCGACCCACCGCCGCACAGGTCGCGGAGCGGCTCGCGGACCCGGGGGAGACGGCGTGGTGGGTCCCCGGACTCCCCGCGCTGATCGCCGAACGCTCCTCCGCCGCGCTCACCCTGCCGGACCCCGACCCCCTCCCCACGGTCGTCGACACGGCGCCCGCCCGGCAGCCCTCCCGGCGCCGCGTGCTCGCCGCCGGAGCCGCCGGGGCCGTCCTGCTGACCGGCGGCGGCACCGCCGCGTGGCTGGCGGGCCGGCGTACGGACGCGCCGGGCGGCCGGTCGCCCGCATCCGGCACCCGGCCCACGCACACCATCGGCCTGCACGCCGACATGAGCGGACCCGGCAGGGCCACCGGCCTCGCCCACCAGCGGGGCGCCCAGCTCGCCGTCGCGGCCCACAACGCGCGTACCGACGCGCCCTTCCGGCTGGCCCTGCGCACCGAGGACGACGCGGGGACCGCCGAAGGCGCCCTCCGGGTCGCCGGCCGGCTGGCCGCGGACCCGAAGGTGCTGGCCGTCGTGGGCCCCACCACGGACCGCACACCCGAAGCCGTCGCCACCCGCTACGGCGAGAGCCGCCTCGCCGCGGTCGTCGTCGCGGCCCGCTCCTTCACCGGCCTGGGCACCTCCCGGTCCGTGTGTGTGATCCGGCCGCTCGACAACGCGCTCCCCACGGGCCTGATCCACTACGTCGCCCACGTGAGGCCGGCCCGGCGGATCCACGTCGTCGAGGACGGGGCCGACCCGGCCGGCAGCTGGCCGATCACGGACGCGTTCCGTGGCGCCGCCCCGACCGGAGCCACCCTCACCGTGCACACCGTCGAGGCCGGCGACGGTTTCGGCCCCGCCGCCCGGTCGGCCGTCTCCGCCCGCGCGGACGCCGTCGTCTACGCGGGCGTGTCACCCACCCAGGGCGCCCGCTGCGCCCGCGCCCTGGCCGACGCCGGATTCACCGGGACACCACTGTCCACCGGCCCCGTCCTGGCTCCCGGCTTCCTCCGGGACGCCGGGGACGCCGGAGAGGGCTGGGTGTTCTCGGAGGCCTACACCGACCCCTCGGCCGCCCCGGCCGCCAAGGCGTTCACCGCGGCCCACCGCGCCCGGTTCGACGCCCCGCCCGCCCGCTGGTCCGCCGAGGCGTACGACGCGGTCGCCCTGATCGCCCGCGCCGCCGAGACGACCAGCGCGACGGGCGCGGAGCGTGGCGGCGTCACCCAGCGGCTGTTCCTGCTCGACCACCAGGGCATCAGCAGGCCCATCTCGTTCCGCGGCACCCGCCTGGTGCGGAGCGAAACGGGGATGTTCCTCTACCGGATCGAGGACGGCAGGGCCCGCTGGCTGGGGCCGTACGCGAAGGTCTGAAGTAGATCTACGGTCGCGCTTAAGAAATCCTCGATGGACCTGGAGGGCCGGGGTGCGGCACAGTCTCCGTGACGGCGGAAAAGGACCAGCGGGCCGTGCGCGGAGCCGATCCGAGCCACCCCCGTCCCGTCCGCCGTACCCCCAGTCACCCCGGGCCGCAGGCCGCCTTCGGCATGCCCCCGGCCCGGGGTGTCCACCCGGACCAGGTACAGGGAGCCGCAGCCGTGAAGGCACTCGTGAAGCAGAAGGCCGAGCCGGGACTCTGGCTGATGGACGTGCCGGAGCCCGAGATCGGCCCCGCAGACGTCCTGATCAAGGTCCTGCGCACCGGAATCTGCGGCACCGACCTCCACATCCGTGACTACGACGGCTGGGCGCGGCAGGCCGTCCGCACCCCGCTCGTCCTCGGCCACGAGTTCGTCGGCGAGGTCGCCGGCCTCGGCTCCGACGTCGTCGACATCAAGGTCGGCGACCTGGTCAGCGGCGAGGGCCACCTGGTCTGCGGGAAGTGCCGCAACTGCCTCGCCGGACGACGCCACCTCTGCCGCTCCACCCTCGGACTCGGCGTCGGCCGGGACGGGGCGTTCGCCGAATACCTGGCACTGCCCGCGTCGAACGTCTGGGTGCACCGGGACCAGGTCGACCTCGACGTCGCCGCGATCTTCGACCCGTTCGGCAACGCCGTGCACACCGCCCTGTCGTTCCCCCTGGTCGGCGAGGACGTCCTGATCACCGGCGCCGGCCCGATCGGCATCATGGCCGCCGCCGTCGCCCGACACGCCGGTGCCCGCAGCGTCGTCATCACCGACGTCAGCGAAGCCCGCCTGGAGCTGGCCAGGAAGGTCGGCGTCAGCCTCGCCCTGAACGTCGGCGAGGAGACCATCGCCGACGGCCAGCGCCACCTCGGCCTGCGCGAGGGCTTCGACATCGGCCTGGAGATGTCAGGCCGCCCCGAGGCGATGCGGGACATGATCGCGAACATGACGCACGGCGGCCGGATCGCGATGCTCGGACTCCCGGCCGGTGAGTTCCCCGTCGACTGGTCGCGCGTCGTGACCTCGATGCTCACGATCAAGGGCATCTACGGCCGTGAGATGTACGAGACTTGGTACGCCATGTCCGTGCTGCTGGAGGGCGGCCTCGACCTCGCCCCCGTGATCACCGGACGGTACGGATACCGCGACTTCGAGGCCGCGTTCGACGACGCCGCGAGCGGCCTCGGCGGCAAGGTCCTGCTCGACTGGTCCGCCTGACCCGCACCCCCGGCCCGTACCCACCTGGGAGACATCCTTCATGTTCGACTCCGTACGCGACGACCTGCGCACCACCCTCGACGAGATCCGCGACGCCGGACTCCAGAAGCCCGAGCGGGTCATCGGCACCCCGCAGTCCGCCACTGTCGGCGTCACCTCCGGGGGCCGCGCCGGCGAGGTCCTCAACTTCTGCGCCAACAACTACCTGGGCCTCGCCGACCACCCCGAGGTCGTCGCCGCCGCACACGAGGCACTCGACCGCTGGGGCTACGGCCTCGCGTCCGTCCGCTTCATCTGCGGCACCCAGGAGGTCCACAAGGAGCTGGAGCAGCGGCTCTCGGCCTTCCTCGGCCAGGAGGACACGATCCTCTACTCCTCCTGCTTCGACGCCAACGGCGGAGTCTTCGAGACCCTCCTCGGCCCCGAGGACGCGGTGATCTCCGACGCCCTCAACCACGCCTCCATCATCGACGGCATCCGCCTCTCCAAGGCGAAGCGCCACCGCTACGCCAACCGCGACATGGCCGACCTGGAGCAGCAGCTCAAGGAGGCCTCCGGGGCCCGCCGACGGCTCGTCGTCACCGACGGCGTCTTCTCCATGGACGGCTACGTCGCGCCGCTCGCCGAGATCTGCGACCTGGCCGACCGCTACGACGCCATGGTCATGGTCGACGACTCGCACGCCGTCGGCTTCGTCGGCCCCGGCGGCCGGGGCACCCCCGAGCTGCACGGCGTCATGGACCGCGTCGACATCATCACCGGCACGCTCGGCAAGGCGCTGGGCGGCGCGTCCGGCGGCTACGTCGCGGCGCGCGCCGAGATCGTCGCCCTGCTGCGCCAGCGCTCGCGCCCGTACCTGTTCTCCAACTCGCTCGCCCCGGTCATCGCCGCCGCCTCCCTCAAGGTCATCGACCTGCTGGAAGCCGCGGGCGACCTGCGCGAGCGGCTCGCCGCCAACACCGCGCTCTTCCGCTCCCGGATGACCCAGGAGGGCTTCGACATCCTGCCCGGCGACCACGCCATCGCCCCCGTCATGATCGGGGACGCGGCGAAGGCAGGCCGGATGGCGGAGCTGCTCCTGGAGCGCGGTGTGTACGTCATCGGGTTCTCGTACCCCGTCGTCCCGCAGGGCGCCGCGCGCATCCGCGTCCAGCTCTCCGCAGCGCACTCCACCGACGACGTCGACCGCGCCGTGGACGCGTTCGTCGACGCGCGGGCCGCCCTGGAGGCGCAGGACGCCGTCCTGGAGGTGTAGGCGCGGCCTTGGAGGCGTAGGGCCGTCTCACGATCTGGGACACTGGGCGCATGATCGATGCTCGGCGGCTGCGTATCCTCCGTGCGGTGGCGGACCACCGCACGGTGACCGCCGCAGCCGCCGCGCTCTACCTCACCCCGTCCGCGGTCTCCCAGCAGCTCGCCGCCCTGGAGCAGGAGACCGGCCACCGGCTGGTCGAGCGCGGCGCGCGGGGCGCCCGGCTCACCGCGGCGGGGGAGATCCTGCTGACCCACGCCAACGTGGTGCTCGCCCAGCTGGAGCGGGCCGAGGCGGAGCTCGCCGACTACGGCGCGGGCGTCGCGGGGACGGTCACCGTCGCCGCGTTCGCCACCGGCATCGGCCTCGTCCTCGCCCCCGCCATCGCCGAACTGACCCGCACCGCCCCCG
This sequence comes from Streptomyces sp. NPDC058637, assembly GCF_042717325.1. Taxonomy (NCBI): domain Bacteria; kingdom Bacillati; phylum Actinomycetota; class Actinomycetes; order Kitasatosporales; family Streptomycetaceae; genus Streptomyces; species Streptomyces sp. NPDC058637. Next base: position 101,540 of record NZ_JBHXRD010000017.1, read on the forward strand.
GCATCCGGGTCCGGGTGCAGGACGCCGAGGGCGACGCGAGCGTGCCCATGGTGCTGGACCGGCAGGTCGATGTCGCGGTCGCCGTCGAATACCGTGGCGCGCCCGGTGACGACGACCGGCGGCTGACCCGGGTGCCGCTGTACTCCGAGCCCTTCGACGCGGTGCTGCCGGTCGGCCACCGCCTCGCGGGCCGGGAACACGTCGCCGTCGCCGATCTCGCGGGGGACCCGTGGATCGGCCCGTACCCCGGCAACCCCTGCCATGACGTGGTCGTCCTGGCCTGCGAGTACGCCGGATTCGCACCCCGCCTGGAGCACTCCTCGGACGACTTCCACGCGGTGGTCGCCCTGGCCGGCGCGGGCGCCGGGGTCGCGCTGGTCCCCCGCTCGGCGCTCCGCGGCACGGAGCTCGGGGGCGTCGTCGTACGCCCCGTGGAGGGCAGCGCCCCGACCCGGCGGGTGTTCGCCGCGGTACGGCAGGGAGCCGAGGGGCACCCGCTGATCAAGCCGGTGCTGGACGCGCTGGCGGCGGCGGCCGGACCGGCGTAGGGGCCGCGCCCCCGTCCTCGTGCGGGGGCTGTCGGACCCAGGCGCCCGGGCGCACGCGCCTCACCCCGCGCCGGCCACCCGCACGTCCGGGGCGAAGTGCGCGACCGCGGCGGCCGGCGCGTCCCGGTCGAGGTGGCGGACATTGACGGCCCGTGAGGCCCAGGGCCGCGTCGGCGGCGACGCCCGGTGCCGCACCGTGACCCGACAGCGGGCCCGCGTCCGGGCGGCGGGCGACCACCACTCGGGGGAGGCCCGCGGCCGAATGCCGGCGCCACAGGACGACGGCCGTGATGTCCTCCCAGGGAGCATGCGCCGTGGTCGCCAGGTGGCGCTCGGGCGACCCGCCGAGCAGCACCCCGGTCCCGTCCACCCGGAACGCCGCCTCGCGGCTCGTGGCCGTGAACGCCATGGGTACTCCGTCACCGCCGGACAGGACGAGCCCCGGGCTAGGGCGCGTCCGGGACCGCTTCCACGGCCGCCTCGGCGATCCTCACCGCCTCCCGCTCGCATCCGGAGGCCGGATGCCGCTCGCCGGCGAGGGTGACGTACACGACGAGGTTCGCCGTACGGACGGACAGGGCGCAGGAGCCGCCGACGGGCAAGGGCTCCCAGAACGCCTCGTCGGCGAAGGCGAGACCGGTCGCGGGGCGCCCGGACCGCACGCCGTCCGCGAAGTCCTCCCGCTGGACCTCCGTGGCGTTCTCGGAGCCCCTGGAACGGCGTAGATGCCAGCGGACGTCGGCGTGGGAGGCGACCTCCCAGCCGCTCGCCAGCAGCTCGTTCCTGTCGTACCAGTAGCAACGGGTCTCGGCCGAGGAAGAGCTGTCGCCGGTGGTGTCCAAGTCTTTCCGCCGTTCCGGCAGAGGCAGCCGTGCCGTCGCCTCGGCGCAGGTCGGCATCGTCAGGTACCGGTCCGGCGGCCCGGCGTCGTCGTCCCGGACGTACCACCAGGCCCCGGCGCCCAGCAGGCACAGGGCGACCGCGGCCGAGACCGTGGCCGGAATCCAGCGGCTCCGCCGCTGCGGGACCGGGGCGGACAGCTGGGTGACGACGGCGGTGGCGCCGCCCGGCGGCGGCAGGACCACCGTCCGTTCGGGATCGGGGCCCCCGGCCAGGAGCCCGTCGACGCCCGCTCGCTGTTCGGCGATCGCCGTCCGGACGGCCGGCGGCCACTGCCGGGTGACGGGCGCCGCCGGTCCCAGGGCGGCGAGGAGCTGCGCGGGGGTCGGGCGGGCAGCCGGGTCCTTCGCCAGGCAGGCGGCGACGAGACCGCGTAGTCCGGCCGGTACGGCGTCGAGCGCGGGCTCGGCGTGCACGACGGCGTAGAGCTCCTGGAGTGTCGAGGGCCCGGCGAACGGGCTCGTCCCGGTCGAGGCCAGTACCAGGACCGAGCCGAGCGAGAACACGTCGCTCGCCGGGGTGAGTTCCCGACCCTCCGCCTGCTCGGGCGACATGAACGCGGGGGAGCCGACGACCAGCCCGGTCCCGGTCAGCTCGGTGAGGTTCCCGCTCTCGGCGGCCCGCGCGATGCCGAAGTCGATGACCCGCACCCCGTCCTCCGACAGGAGGACGTTCTCCGGCTTCAGATCGCGGTGGATCAGCCCGGCCCGGTGGATCTCGTCCAGTGCCGTCACCAGGCCCACGGCGAGCCGCCGCACGGTCTCGGCGGGCAGCGTGCCCGAGCGCTCCACGGCCGCGCCCAGCGAGGGGCCGGCCACGAACACGGAGGCGAGCCAGGGCGTGGCCGCCTCCGTATCGGCGTCCAAAACGGCCGCCGTGCAGGCCCCGGACACCAGCCGCGACGCCTCGACCTCGCGCCGGAACCGGGCGCGGAAGCCCTCGTCGGCCGCGAGGCGGGCGTGCACCTGTTTCACGGCGGCGAGCCGCCCGTCCGGCGCGACGCCGAGGAACACCCGCCCCATGCCGCCCCGGCCCAGTTCGGTGAGGAGCCGGTAGGGGCCGGCCCGGCGCGGGTCCGTGGGACCGAGTGGGCGGGTCACCGGGCCTCCACCGCCGCCATGGCCTGCCGCCCGGTGTCCCCGGTGACGGTCTCACAGCGGCCCACCGGGTAGGCGGGGCCCTCGACCACCACGAAGATGTTCATGTTCCCGTCCCGTCCGCGCAGGACGCAGGACCGGCCGAGGTACTTCTCCCGGAGGGCCTCCTCGGCGAACCCGGGCGCGGAGTCGCGCGAGGTGACGCCGCGCCGGTAGAACTCCTCGTAGTGCTCCTTCGCCCGCTCGGCACCGGTCCGGCCCGCGGTGCTGTCGTACTGGTCCCACGTGATGTTGATCCGGTCCCCGGAGCGGGTGATCCACGTGCACTGTGTGGACCGCTGCCCGTTGTGCGGGGTGACGCGGCTCGGCGGGTCCAGGGTGCGCTCCGGGGCGAATCCCGTGGGTGTCCTCACCCGGGCGAACACGTGGTCGCAGGCGGGCAGCGCCCCGGTGTGCCGGTCGGCGACCTGGTCCAGCGGCACGTTCCCCGGCGTCGGGACGGGCTCCGGCACCGCCAGGTAGTACAGGTCCGCCGCCCAGCCCGTCGCCGCGCCCACCGCTCCGGCGACTGTGAGGACGCCGCCCGTGACGATCGTGGCGATCCACTGCCGACGGCGCCGGGACGCCGGTACGGGAGCGGACGGGGGCACGGACGGGGGAGCGGTGGCCGGTGCCGTACGGACGAGTCGGTCGACCTCCGCCCGCTGGGCTGCGATCAGGGCGTGCACGGCCTCCGGCCAGGGCCGGGCGGCGGCGGGCACGGACCCGAGGAGGGCCGACACCTCCTGCGGCGAGGGCCGCAGTGCCGGGTTCTTGACGAGGCAGGCGCCGATGAGTCCCCGCAGACCCCGCGGTACGCCCGTGAGGTCGGGCTCCTCGTGGACGACGGCGTGCAGGACCGCGGGGACCGAACCACCGTCGAAGGGCGGCCTTCCCATGCAGGCCACGGCCAGGGTGGCGCCGAGCGCGAACACGTCGGCGGCGGGCCCGGGGAGCCCTCCCTCGATCTGCTCGGGAGCCATGAAGGCGGGGGAGCCGATGAGGGCGCCGGTGTGGGTGATCCTGGTCGCGTGGTCGGCGGGTCGCGCGATGCCGAAGTCGATGACCCGCACCCCGTCCTCGGTGAGCAGGACGTTCGACGGCTTCAGGTCCCGGTGGACGAGCTCGGCCCGGTGGACGTCGGTCAGCGCCCGGGCGAGCCCGGCGGCGAGTCGCCGCACCGTCTCCTCGGGCAGGACGCCGACCGCACTCAGGGCCTCGCTCAGGGTGGGGCCGGGCAGGAACAGGGAAGCGAGCCAGGGTGCGGGGGCGTCCGCGTCGGCGTCGACAACCGGTGCCGTGTAGGCCCCGGAGACCCGGCGGGACGAATTCACCTCGCGCCGGAACCGGGCGCGGAAGCCCTCGTCGTCGGCGAGGTCGGCGTGCACGCGTTTGACGGCGACGAGCCGCCCGTCCGCAGCCGCCCCCAGCAGGACCCGGCCCATGCCGCCCTGGCCGAGCACGGCGATCGTCCTGAACGGCCCGACATGTGACGGATCGTCGAGTCCCACTGCCTGCATGCCGTCGCCCCCGAGAAGCTTGCCCGAACCAGGACGCGATCCTAAGCGGTGCCCCGCCGATCCTGTCAGGCTCGCGGGGCCCGTCACGCACGCTCGCCGCGCGGTCGTCGGTCGCCGACGCTCCGAGTCGGGGAGATCGCGCGGCGGCCGGCCGAGTACGAGGAGTGCGTGGAGGCCCTCCGGCACCGCAAGGCCGGGGCGGCGCCGCGTGCCCTTGGGCCGGCGGGCAACTCCTGCCCGGAGGAGAAAGCTTCCTGGTCGGAGGGCGTGACCGGCCCGGAGGGAGCGGCCCTGGGTGACGGTCGACCGGTCCACCTGAACCATCAGGCCGGCACGTCGTGAGTAACGCCGCGCCTCGGACGAACGAGAGCGGCCGGGGGCCGGTCGACGAAGACCAGCCTGTGTTTCGCGCCCGCTCCGACCGCACACCGACGCGGTCGGTCAAGCAGCCCGGTATCCTTCCGGGCCTGCCACGCCGGCCCCCCGACTCGCTGTCGGATCGGCGATCACAGCCCCTGAAAACCCGTGACCCGGCGCCGAACCGGCCCTGCGGGGCGGCACCCCGGATTACGCGACTTGCCCCGCAGCCGCTGCGGCGGCGGCAGACTTGATCACTGGTGGTGCCGGGCCACCGAGTACCGTCCCCAGGCAGCCTCGAACTCGTCCGTCCAGTCGAGGGCCTTGGGCGGCCGACAGTTGTCCGCCGGTACGTGCTCGACGAACTCGGCGGGTGTCTCCAGCGGTTGGTGCGTAAGGTACTCGCGGGAGTCGACCCGCCAGATCCAGACGCCGTCCGAGGTCAACGAGGGACCGCCCGGTGTTCTGGGTGGAGTGCTTCGAGCCGGATAGGGTGCCCCCGAAGTCACGCGTGAGGGGGATCGCGGTGGAGCGACGGAAGGTGGTCGGGATCGGGGTGGCGCTGGCTGCCGTTCCCGCCGTGTGGGCCCTGCGGTCGGTGGCGAACGAGGCCGAGGGGGACTGGCACACCGACACCGACACCGCACCGCTGGAGCGGGCGTTCCCGCTGTTGGGTCCGCTCACCGACGCCAAGTGGGTGAGCAGCCGGGACAACGACCGGGACATACCGTCGCCGGAGCTCGTGATCTCGGGCTTCGTCCGGCTGGCACCGGGGAAACTCGTCGAGCTCGCCGCGGCCCACACCTTCGTCTCCGAGGGGCCGGCCGAAGGCTTCTCCTCGTGGTTCGAGCAGCCGCTCGAGGGCGAGGGGCCGAAGAATCCGCGCTGGGTCCGGTCGCACGAACTCGACCGCGACGGCAGTAACTACTCCACCAACCTGTGGTTCGACCGTCGCAGCGACACCGTTCGATTCTGGGCACGCAACCCGTACGGCTGAAGGGCTGCCCCCTGCCGGCGGGTGTCTTCGCAGGTGCATCCGGTCCGCCGAGCGGATCCACCCCGCGCACTCACCGCCGAATCACCCCCGATGGGCGCAGTGCATGAACGGCACATAATCCAGCGATTCCGGATGAAGCAACCGGATGAAATGCCCTCTCGGGCCAGGTTTCCCGCCCGGGTGTCCATTTCGGTGCCGTCTCGGCATGCTGGGGCCGGGCCGCGAGGGTTGTTCGAAAGCCCCTCGACGTCACGCGGGCTGCAGCAGGTCCCAACGGTTGCCGTACAGGTCCTCGAAGACCGCGACCGAGCCGTACACCTCGTGCCTCGGCTCCTCAAGGAAGCGCACCCCCGCGGCCCGCATCCGCGCGTGGTCGCCCGCGAAGTCCTCCGTGTGCAGGAAGAATCCGACCCGGCCGCCCGTCTGCGCACCGACGCTCCCCGACTGGGCCGCGTCCTTGGCCCGGGCCAGCAGCAGCCCCGTGCCCTCCGTGCCGCGCGGACGCACGACGACCCAGCGCGAACCGTCACCCCGGTCGGTGTCCTCCACCAGCTCGAACCCGAGGGCGTCCGTGTAGAAGGAGAGGGCCTCGTCGTAGTCGTGGACGACCAGGGTGACCAGGGCGATGCGGGACATGGTGATCCTTCGGCACGGGGAGAGGACGACGAAGCGTCCGGCGAGGGCTGGTTATACGTAACACTACCCGGCACCGAACCAACACCGCCCGGTGCGCGCAGGGACACTGTGCGCGCCGGGGACAATGCCCTGCATGGACACGACCGATCTCACCGAGCTGACGGCCCGCGCCCGCCGCCTCGCCGTTCCCGGCACCCGCCGCGTCCTCGGCATCGCGGGAGCGCCCGGAGCCGGGAAGTCCACTCTGGCCGCCCGGCTCGTCGACTCCCTGGAGGGACGCGCGGCCCTCGTCCCGATGGACGGCTTCCACCTGGCCGGCGCCGAGCTGGACCGCCTCGGCCGGTCAGGCCGCAAGGGCGCCCCGGACACCTTCGACGCCGCCGGATACGTGGCCCTGCTCCGGCGGCTGCGGAACCCCGAGGGACCCGGTCCGGTGTACGCGCCGGCGTTCGACCGGAGCCTGGAGGAGCCGATCGCCGGGGCCGTGCCCGTCCCCGGCGACATCCCGCTCGTCGTGACCGAGGGCAACTACCTCCTCCTGGACGAGGATCCGTGGACGGCGGTGCGCGGACTGCTCGACGAGGTGTGGTTCCTCGACCCCGATCCGGGCCTCCGGGTGCGCAGGCTCGTGGAACGCCATGTGCGGTTCGGCAAGCCACGTCCGCAGGCCGAGGACTGGGTCGCCGTCTCCGACGAACCCAACGCCCGGCTGGTCGAGCGCGGCCGTGACCGGGCTGATCTCGTCGTACGGGTCGGCGACATGCCCTGAACCTGGTCGCGTCCGGCGGGCCGTACGGGCAGGATGCTGTGTGCCGCTCCGCCCTGCCAGGAGGTCCACATGCCCAGCCCCGGCCAGCCCGTACCCTTCACCGCCGACGACTACCGGGCCCGGATGGTCCGCGCGGCCGAATCGGCCGACGCCGCGGGGCTCGCGGGCGTCCTCGTGGCGCCGGGCCCCGACCTGGTCCACCTCACCGGCTACCGGCCGACCGCGGACACCGAGCGCCTCACCCTCCTCGTCCTGCGGGCCGGCCACGACCCCGTCCTCGTCGTCCCGGCCCTGGAGGCCCCGGACGCCGAACGCGCCACCGGAGCCCCCGCCCTCACCCTGCGGGACTGGACCGACGCCTCGGATCCGTACGCCCTGACCGCCGGACTGCTCGACGGCGAGGGGCGGTTCGGGGTCAGCGACAACACCTGGGCGCTGCACCTGCTCGCGCTGCAACAGCGCCTCCCCGACACCTCCTACGCCTCGCTGACCGCCGCCCTGCCGATGCTGCGCGCCGTCAAGGACGCGGCCGAGCTGGAGCGGCTCGCGGCGGCGGGGGCCGCCGCCGACGCCACGTACGACGAGATCGTCAAGGTCCGCTTCTCCGGCCGCAGGGAGACCGAGGTCGCCGCCGATCTGGCCGGCCTTCTGAGGGAGTTCGGCCACTCGCAGGTCGACTTCACCGTGGTCGGCTCCGGCCCGAACGGCGCCAGCCCGCACCACGAGGCCGGTGACCGGACCATCGAGCGGGGCGACATGGTCGTCCTCGACTTCGGCGGCCTGAAGCACGGTTACGGCTCGGACACCTCCCGCACGGTCCACGTCGGCGAACCCACCGCCGAGGAGCAGCGGGTGCACGACGTCGTACGGGAGGCACAGGAGGCGGGATGCCGCGCGGTGCGGCCCGGGGTGGCCTGCCAGGACATCGACCGGGCGGCGCGGGCAGTGATCACCGAGTTCGGCTACGGCGAGCGATTCATCCACCGCACCGGACACGGCATCGGCGTCACCACCCACGAACCGCCCTACATGATCGAGGGCGAGGAGCAGCCGCTGGTGCCCGGGATGTGCTTCTCGGTGGAGCCCGGTATCTATCTTCCGGGCCGCTTCGGCGTCCGCATCGAGGACATCGTCACGGTCACCGAGGACGGCGGCCGGCGGCTGAACACCACGTCGCGCGAGATGGCGATCGTGGACTAGCGAGGGCCACCGGTCCCGCGGCCCGCGGTCACGGAGGGCGGCGGGACCCTCAGTCCCGCGGTCACGGAAGCGGTGCAGCACGTCGTACGGGTAGGGCAGCGGGCGCGCACCCGCCTCGTCCAGGCGCGTCACCTGATCCGCGTCAGTTGCCGGCCGACCGCACCCGGACTGTCGGTCAGCCGCGGGGCCGTGCGGGCCCCGCCGATCGGCGCCGTCACCCCGGGCCGGCCCAGGAGCCGGCGCGGCGCGGCGCCACCTGCGCGGGGGCGCGCTCCGCCTCCTCGGCCACCCTGACCAGCGCCTCGACGACCCGACGGGTCTCCTCGTTGTCCCCCTCCCGCCAGGCCTCACGGCCCAGCTCCTCCTGGTGGCGGGCCTCACGGGTGCAGGGCGCCACGGCCGTCATGCCCCGCCGGTACTTCCCGGTTCAGCCGGCCGCCCCGAGGTAGCGCACCAGCCGCACGCACCCAGCCCCGCTCCTCCGCCCGCCCCCATCTGCCGGTCGGTCCAGCTCAGTCGTCGGCAAGCACCACGCACGACTCCGGCGGCAGGTGCAGCAGCCCGTCGCCGTCCGGTGCGTCGACCGGATCCCAGGCGGCCAGCACCCGGCCCCCGCCGGTGCGGTGCCGGCCGCCGCCCAGCGCGATGGTGGCCGGCTTCCCGGACAGGTTGACCGCGATCCGCAGATCGCCCCTGCGGAACGCCAGCCAGCGGGCCTCCTCGTCGTACGCCGTCCTGACCGAGGCCAGGTCGGGGTCCGAGAGGTCGGGCATGGCCCGGCGCAGCGTGATCAGCTCGCGGTACCAGGCATGGAGGCGGGCGTGCGGCTCGCGCGCGGGCTCGCTCCAGTCGAGGCAGGAACGGGCCCGGGTGCCGGGGTCCTGCGGATCGGGGATGTCCTCCTCGGCCCAGCCGTGCGCCGCGAACTCCCTTCGCCTGCCCTCGCGTACGGCCCGGGCGAGCGCCGGGTCGGTGTGGTCGGTGAAGAACTGCCAGGGGGTACGGGCGCCCCACTCCTCGCCCATGAAGAGCATCGGGGTGAAGGGACCGGTGAGCACGAGGGCCGCCGCGCAGGCCTGGAGCCCGGGGGAGAGGCCGGCGGCGAGCCGGTCGCCGAGCGCCCGGTTGCCGATCTGGTCGTGGGTCTGGGCGTACCCGACGAAGCGGTGGGCCGGGGTGCGGGTGACGTCGACGGGACGGCCGTGCGTACGGCCCCGGAAGGCGGAGTACGTCCCGTCGTGGAAGAACCCGCCGGTCACGGTCTTGGCCAGGGCGGCCAGCGGGGCGACGGCGAAATCGGCGTAGTAGCCCTGGGACTCACCGGTCAGCGCGGTGTGCAGGCAGTGGTGGAAGTCGTCGTTCCACTGGGCGTGCAGCCCGAGGCCGCCCTTTTCGCGTGGCGTGGTCGTACGCGGGTCGCAGAGGTCGGACTCGGCGATCAGGGAGAGCGGGCGGTCCACCTCCGCCGCGAGGGCGTCGACGGACGTGGAGAGCTCCTCCAGGAAGGTGAGCGCCCTGCCGTCGGCCAGCGCGTGGACGGCGTCCAGGCGCAGCCCGTCCAGCCGGTAGTCCCGCAGCCAGGCGAGCGCGCTGCCCAGGAGGTAGGCGCGCACCTCGTCCGAACCGGGGGCGTCGAGGTTGACCGCCGATCCCCACGGGGTGTGATGCGTGTCCGTGAAGTACGGGCCGAAGGCGGGGAGGTAGTTCCCGGACGGGCCGAGGTGGTTGTGGACCACGTCCAGGACGACCGCGAGACCCAGCCCGTGCGCGGCGTCGACGAAGCGCTTCAGGCCCGCCGGACCGCCGTACGGTTCGTGCACGGCCCACAGCGACACCCCCTCGTACCCCCACCCGTGCGTGCCGGGGAAGGGACAGACGGGCATCAGCGACACATGGGTGATGCCGAGCGCGACGAGATGCCCGAGGCGTTCGGCCGCGGCGTCGAAGGTGCCCGCGTCCGTGAACGTACCGATGTGCAGCTCGTACAGGACGGCGCCCGGCAGTCCGCGCCCCGTCCACGGGTTGCGCCAGGCGTACGCCGTCTGGTCCACGACCGCGCTCTCGCCGTCGGGGCCGTCCGGCTGCCGGCGCGAACGCGGGTCGGGGAGCATGGGGCCGCCGTCGAGCGCGAAGCCGTAGCGGTCACCGTCGGCCGCCTCCGCCTCGGCCGTCCACCAGCCCTCCCGCAGCGGATCGCGCACCATCGGCCGGTGCCCGTCCGCCGTCCGCAGCACGGCCGAACCGGCCTCCGGCGCCCACACCTCGAACTGCATCCACCACTCCTCGTCCATGAACCGGAAGCCCGTCAACGGGCCCATGCCCGGCGGAAGTCGCACTCGGGGCCCCCGAAGACTGGAGCGGCCCGCTACTGGCGATTAGGGTCTGGTCCTGATCATTGCCCTACCGGGTTCTGCTCATACGTAGCGAAGCCGGGCAGTAATCCAAGGTCCCCCTTACGGCTGCTGGAGTCCTAGATGACCGTGCCGACCTTCCCACCCGGTTTCCTCTGGGGAGCCTCCGCCTCCGCCTTCCAGACCGAAGGGGCGATCGACGCCGACGGCAAGGGGCCCTCCGGCTGGGACGCCTTCGCCGCACAGCCGGGCCGGATCAAGGACGGCACCGACACCACCCGGGGCACCGGCTTCCACGAGCACTACCGCGAGGACGTCGCCCTCCTCGCCGGACTCGGCGCGGACGCCTTCCGCTTCTCCGTCAGCTGGCCCCGGGTCGTCCCCGGCGGCAGCGGCGCGCTCAACCCCGCCGGACTGGACTTCTACGACCGGCTCGTCGACGAACTCTGCGCCCACGGCATCACACCGGCCCCCACCCTCTACCACTGGGACACCCCGCTCCCGCTGGACGAGGCGGGCGGCTGGCTCAACCGGGACACCGCCTACCGCTTCGCCGAGTACGCGGGCATCGTCGCGGAGCGCCTCGCCGACCGGGTGCCGATGTGGATCACCATCAACGAACCGGCCGAGGTGACGATGCTCGGCTACGCACTCGGCGAGCACGCACCGGGCCGCGCCCTCCTCTTCGACGCGCTGCCCGCCGCCCACCACCAGCTGCTCGCCCACGGCCTGGCCGTGCGGGCGCTGCGCGCCGCCGGCGCCGACAACATCGGCATGGCGCTCTCCCACAGCCCCGTCTGGACGGCCGGGGACACCGAGGAGGACCGGCAGGGCGCGGAGCTCTACGACCTCCTGACCAACTGGCTGTTCGCCGACCCGGTCCTGAACGGCCGCTACCCCGACGAGGGCTTCGCCGCCCTGATGCCGGGACCGGTCGAGGACGACCTGAAGGTGATCTCCACCCCACTCGACTGGTACGGCGTCAACTACTACAACCCCACCCTCGTCGGCGCACCGAGACCCGAAGCCCTCGGCTCCTTCTCCGGCTACACGATGCCCGCCGAACTCCCCTTCGGGATTCGGGAGATCGAGGGCTACGAGACGACCGACTTCGGCTGGCCCGTCGTCCCCGAGGGCCTCTCCGAGACGCTCGTCGGGCTGAAGGACCGCTTCGGCGACCGGCTGCCGCCCGTCTACATCACGGAGAACGGCTGCGCGGTCGACGAGCCCGTCGCCGACGGCCGCCGCATCGCCTACCTGGAAGGACACCTGGAGGCACTGCGGACGGCCATCGACGCGGGCGTCGACGTGCGCGGCTACTTCACCTGGTCACTCACCGACAACGTGGAGTGGACCGAAGGCGCCAGCAAGCGCTTCGGCCTCGTCCACATCGACTACGAGACCCTGCGGCGCACCCCGAAGGACTCGTACGCCTGGTACCGCGACGTGATCCGCGCCCAGCGGACCGGCGGCACGGACTGACGGGCGCTCACGGCACCGGCGGCACGGACTGACGGGCGCTCACACGCTCACACGAGGTGGACGCGCTCCTGCACGATGCGGTGACCGGCGCGGGCGAACGCGCGGGCCATCGGCGTGTTGCCCCGGTCGGTCGCACCCGCGATCGAGGTCGCGCCCCGCTCGGCGAGGAAGTGCGTGCTCTCGATCAGCAGGTCGTAGCCGTAGCCGTGACCACGGGCCTCCGGGACGACCCCGATGAAGCCGACGCACGGCCCGCCCGGATTCCGGGCGGGCACGTGGATCCCGGCCAGGGCACCGTCCGGGGTGTACGCCAGCTGCCACCAGGAGCGCGGCGAGGGGCACCAGTGGAAGAAGTCGAGCTCCTCCCGGGCGGCCTGCTCCAGACCGCCCGGACCCTCGACGGCCCGCCGGGCATGGGCGTCCAGCGTCACGGTATGGACGCGGCGCAGGACCTCCAGGATCACCTCGTCGTCCGGCTCCGGCCGGAAGACCAGCCGGCCGGGCCGCTCGGGCAGACCGTCAGCGGGCGTCCACTCGTAGCGGTAGCGCTCGACCAGCAGCTCCAGGCCGGCCGCCTCCGCCGCGGCGACCCGGGCCGCGGCGGCGGCCCGCACCTCGGGCAGCTCCCGCCAGCCGGCCGGCACGATCAGCTCGTACTCGACGGACCACGGTGCCCGGCGCAGCAGTTCGGCACCGGCCGCGTCCTCGCCCGGGGCGAAGTCGAAGTAGTTGAACAGCACGGGCTCGGTGTCCTGGGGCCCGCCCCACCAGGCGGCCCTGGCGACGACGACGCCGTCGCGCAGCGCGACCCAGGTCCACTCGGGGCGGTACTCACCGCCGTCCCGCACGGTGGCGTAGCGGTGGCCGAACGCGCCACGGCCCACCAGGCAGGGGTCCTGCAGGGAATCAAAGAGATGTGCGTCGCTCTGGGTGAGCGCGCGAATGACCGTATCGGTCATGGGTGTGTCCTCCGGGACTCGTGACAAGAAGCGTGGCGCTCCCGGTCAGACCGAGTCCGACACCGCCCTGCGGACGGAACGGGAGCGCGGGAAGCATGCGGAACGCATCTCTCTCGCCTCCTTCCGGGTCCGGGGCCTGGCTGTCACACCGACCCTACGGCCTCCGGATCCGGCCGTCCACCGAATAATCCCGGGCCGGGAGGGACCGGCCGCCGCATGACGTACCGAGCCGGCCGGCCCGCTCGAAGCCGAGCGGACCGGCCGGCCCCGTGTACGCGATTCAGTCCCACACCATGTCGAACGAGCGCTCGAAGTTGACGTACCCCAGGCGTGCGAACGACTTCGCCATCGGGACGTTGCCCAGATCGGTCGAGGCCCTGATCCGCTCCACGCCCTGCGCGGCGAGCACCCTGGTGCCCTCGGTGAGGATGTCGTCGATGTAGCCGTTGCCCCGGTGCGCGGGCAGCACCCCGATGTACGCGATCATCGGGTGGTAGTTGTTGCGTGCGGGGACGACGAAACCGACCGGCGAACCGTCCGGCAGTTCCGCTATCCGCCACCACTCCTGAGGCGTCGACAGGTCCGCGAACTCCTCCTCGTACTGCTTCTCCGCCGCCTCGCGGGCGGTGAGCCCCGACGCCAGGTCCGCCTGACCGTGCGCGTCCAGGGTGCCCTCCATCACCGGGGCCATCAGAGCGACCAGGTCCTCACGGCCGGTGACCGGACGGAACGCCAGCCGGCCCGAGTCCCCTGGCACGGGTGTGCCCGCACGCCACTCCAGGCGCAGCCGCTCGACCAGCAGCCGGGCGCCGTTCGCCTCCATCACCCGCATCCGGGCCTCGACGACCTCGCGCGCCGCCGGGTCCTCACGCCAGTCGGGCGGGATGAACCGGCCGTACTCGGGCCGCTCCGCCCCGGCGGGCAGGACCGTGGCGCTCGCCGTCTCCAGCAGCCGGAGCCCGATCGCGCCGCGCTCCGGCTCCGGCAGCGTGTCGTCCAGGTCGAAGAAGTCCAGCAGCTGCGGCGCGGAGCCTTCCTGGCCCGTCCACCAGGCGAGACGGGCCACGACCCGGTCACCGAGCAGCGCCACCCACATCCACTCCGGGCGACGGCGGCCGGTGGCCAGGTCGTCCGCCAGCTCGTGGTCCAGGACGTAGGAAAGACGGCAGAAGAGACCCAGTTCGTCCGCTCCGGCGAGCGGACGAACGGTCAGTTCCGTTGGTGCAGGGGTCACGAAGGCTCCTAGGTGCCATGGGTGCCGGCAAGGGCCGACGGCGGGCGACCCTAACAACACGGCGCTTCCGGCCGCTCGGAATTACGCGCTGCCGCGCAGGTCAGGAGGGGCGAAAGCGCAGTTGTTCTGGACACCCCGGCCCTGTCGGGCCGACAATCGCACTGTGACGTCCTCCTTCGAGTCCCACACGTACCCCGCGCGGCCGTCCGACGCCCAGCGCGACCGTGTCCTCGGTGTGCTCAGAGACGGCGCGGCGCAGGGAAAGCTCTCCCACGACACGTTCCTGCGACGTATGGAACTGGCCCTGACGGCCCGGCGCTCCGAGGAGCTGGCGGCGCTCACCTCCGACCTGGAGAGCCGGGGACGCTGGTCCCGCCGGCTGTACCGCGCGGTGGGCGGCGTCTCCGCCTTTCCCGCGGGGGTGCGAAGGGCCTGGCAGTCCGAACGGCTGCCCAGGCTCCTGCTGCCCGTGCCCGGGCCGCACCCGCTGCGCATCGGCCGCGACCCGGGCAACGGACTGCGGCTCAGCCATGAGACGGTGTCCCGGCTGCACGCCGAGCTGACCGCGCACGGCAGCCGATGGATCCTGCGCGACCTCGGCTCGACCAACGGCACCTGCGTCAACGGCCAGCGGGTCATCGGCGCCGCCGCGGTCCGCGACGGCGACCAGGTGAGCTTCGGCCGGATGGTCTTCCGGCTCTCCGCACCCCTCCCGGCGCCCCCGGCCTGAGCGGCCCCGGGGTCCGGGCGGCTCACCCGTGGTCCGTGCCCCCTCCTCCCGCCGTCCTCACCAGCAGCGCCACCGGCCGCTCCGCGAAGAGCTCCACCACCGCGACCGCCGGACCGGTGAACTCTCGCCCCGGGGACAGGAGATCCCGCCACGGACCCGCGTCCGGCAGCGTCAGCTCCGTATCGCCCCAGCCGCCCTCCTCGGCGAGCCGCAGCGACAGCCGGGTCACCGCGGTGACCGCCTCGCCCGACCGGCAGAACGCCACACAATGGGCCGCCGCACGGCCCCGGGCGGCCAGCGGGGCGTACGTCCCCGACTCGCCGAACACCTCAGGGCGCTCCCGCCGCAGACGCAGCGCCGCGGCCGTGAGGTCCGTCTTCTCGTCGGGGCCCCCGGCGGGCCGGGCGAAGGGCCGCCGGTTGTCCGGGTCGACCAGCGCGATGTACTCCCGCTCCGTGCCCTGGTACAGATCGGGCACGCCCGGCATCGTCAGGTGCACCAGCGCGGCCCCCAGCACATTGGCCCGCACGAACGGGGCGAGCGTCTCCGCGAACCGGGTCAGCGTCGTCCGCGCCTCGCCCGCGTCGCTGCCGGGACCGGCCGCCACGAAGTCCGTCACCGCCCGCTCGTACGCCGGATCCCGCTCGGTCCAGCTGGTGGACAGGCCCGCCTCCCGCACGGCCTTCAGCATGGCCGGCTCCAGGCGCCCCGCCATCTCCCCGGCCGGCACGCCCGCACAGCCGTACGCCGACTGCCAGGCCTGCCAGGCCAGTTGGGGATCCGGGGCGGCGGCGGACGTCGCCCGGGTCAGCTGCGCCACCAGAGAGGACCACCGCTCGGGGCACTCGGACAGCACCGCGATCCTGGCCCGCACGTCCCCGCTGCGCTTGGTGTCGTGCGTGGTCAGCACCGTGCCGGTGGCCGGCCAGTCACGGGCGATCCGCGCGCAGAAGGCGTGGAACTCCTCCGGGCTCACCGCCGGCCGCCCCGGATCACCGCCCACCTCCGTCGCCGAGATCAGCGGGACGTAACGGTAGAACGCCGCGTCCTCCACCGACTTGGCGTGCAGCGCCGACGCCGTCTGCGCGAACCGGGCACAGAAGGCCGTGTGTTCCGGCCCGTCACCGAGCAGGCCCAGCGCCAGCCCGCGCACCACGTCCACGGCCGACGCCTCCTCCGGCACCGGGAACACCGCCTTGGCGTCCCGCACCGCCTCGGGCGGCAGCGCCGACTCCGCGGTCTCCGTGAGCGGACCGCCCGCGGTGACGTACGGACGGTAGACCGGGACCCGGACCAGCAGCTCGCGCACCGCCGTGCGCAGCACCCACGGCGCGTGGTCACGGAGGGCGGGGTCCCCGGCACAGGCCCGGACGGCGAGACGGGTCAGCCAGTCGGTCTCGGCGGCCAGCTCATGGGTGACCACGTGGTACGCCGCCCGGCGGACCGTCGCCGTCCAGTACCCGCCCCGGTCTCCGGGCGGACCCGCGAAGTCCCGGTACCGGCCGAGCAGGTCCGCCGCGCCCATCGGGTCGGTGAACAGCCCGTCGATCCGGTGCAGCGCGTCGTACCCGGTCGTCCCCGCGACCGCCCAGCCGGCCGGCAGCACCTCGGAGCCGGTGAGGATCTTCTCGACCACGGTCCACCGCCCGTCGGTGGCCGCCGCCAGCCGCTCCAGATACCCGGCGGGGTCCGCCAGCCCGTCCGGATGATCGATGCGGAGCCCGTCCGCGACCCCCTCCATGACCAGCCCGAGGATCTTGTCGTGGGTGGCGGCGAAGACCTCCAGGCGCTCCACCCGGACGCCGATCAGATCGGAGACGGTGAAGAACCGCCGGTAGTTCAGCTCCGTACGGGCCAGACGCCACCAGCCGAGCCGGTAGTGCTGGGCGTCGAGCAGCTCCGGCAGCGGCAGGTGCGCCGTGCCCTCGCGCAGCGGGAACACCAGATCGCCGTAGCGCAGCACCGGAGAGCCGTCGTCCCCGGAGCCGGTCCCGAAGCGGCCGAGCTCCTCACCGATCCGCCCGGCGAGGACCGGCAGGAGCACCCTGCCGCCGCCCGCCTCCCAGTCGATGTCGAACCACCGGGCGTACGGGGACTCCGGCCCCTCGCGCAGCACCTCCCACAGCGGCAGGTTGTGCCGGGGCACGGCGGCCATGTGATTGGGCACCAGGTCCAGGACCAGCCCGAGGCCGTGCGCCCGGGCCGTCGCGGAGAGCAGCCGCAACCCCTCCTCGCCACCTAGCTCGGCCCGCACCCGGCTGTGGTCGACGACGTCGTAGCCGTGCCCGGAGCCCGGCACGGCCTCCAGGACGGGGGACAGGTGCAGATGGGAGACGCCGAGCTCGGCGAGATACGGCACGGCATCCGCCGCGGCGGCGAAGGGGAAGTCCGGCTGGAGCTGCAGCCGGTACGTGGCGGTGGGCGTCATGGGGACGTACGTACCCACACCGGCGGCTTCTGTGTCACCGAACGGGTCACCGGGGCACCTGCGCCGCCCCGGTGACCCGTTCGGCCCAAGAGCCCGCCCGGGTGCCCTCACGTCCGGCCCCCTACGCCGGGCGCTGGAGCACCGTCAGGCTGCGCCCGACCAGCGTCACCCGGTCGCCCGCCGACACCTTCGGGCCCGCACCCGGCGGCACCCCGTCCGGAATCGCCGTGTCCACGACGACCCGCCACTGCCGCCCGTGGTGCACCGGGACCGTGAACACCAGGGATTCGGCGCCCGCGTTGAACATAAGGAGGAACGAGTCGTCGGAGATCCGCTCGCCGCGCGGCCCCGGTTCCGAGATCGCGTGCCCGTTCAGGAAGACCGTCATCGCCTTGGCGTGCGCGGCCTGCCAGTCCCGCTGCGTCATCTCCTCACCCCTGGGGGTGAACCAGGCGATGTCGGAGAGCTCGTCGTGGGTGCCCTCCACCGGGCGGCCGTGGAAGAAGCGCCTGCGCCGGAATACGGGGTGGTCACGGCGCAGCCAGACCATCGACCGGGTGAACTCCAGCAGGCTCCGGTCGGAACCGCCGCCCTCCGTACCCTCGGCCTCCGGGTCGCGGGTCGCGACCGGATCGGGCCAGTGGACCCAGGAGAGCTCGTTGTCCTGGCAGTACCCGTTGTTGTTGCCCCGCTGGGTCCGGGCGAACTCGTCGCCGTGGCTCAGCATGGGCACGCCCTGGGAGAGCATCAGCGTGGCGATGAAGTTGCGCATCTGACGGCTGCGCAGCTCCAGCACCTCCTTGTCGTCGGTCTCCCCCTCCGCGCCGCAGTTCCAGGAACGGTTGTGGCTCTCGCCGTCCCTGTTGCCCTCGCCGTTGGCGTCGTTGCGCTTGTCGTTGTAGGAGACCAGGTCGTGCAGGGTGAAGCCGTCGTGGCAGGTGGTGAAGTTGATCGAGGCCAGCGGGCGCCGGCCGTCGTCCTGGTAGAGGTCGGAGGAGCCCGTGAGCCGCCCCGCGAACTCCGCCAGCGTCCGGGGTTCGCCCCGCCACAGGTCGCGCACCGTGTCCCGGTACTTGCCGTTCCACTCGGTCCACAGCGGCGGGAAGTTGCCCACCTGGTAACCGCCCTCGCCCACGTCCCACGGCTCGGCGATCAGCTTCACCTGGCTCACCACCGGGTCCTGCTGCACCAGGTCGAAGAACGACGAGAGCCGGTCGACCTCGTGGAACTGCCGCGCGAGCGTCGCCGCCAGATCGAAGCGGAAGCCGTCCACATGCATCTCGGTCACCCAGTACCGCAGCGAGTCCATGATGAGCTGCAGGACGTGCGGCGACCGCATGAGCAGGGAGTTCCCGGTGCCCGTGGTGTCCATGTAGTACCGCTGGTCGTCCGCCAGACGGTAGTACGAGGCGTTGTCGAGCCCGCGGAAGGAGAGCGTCGGCCCCAGGTGGTTGCCCTCGGCCGTGTGGTTGTAGACCACGTCGAGGATCACCTCGATGCCCGCCTGGTGCAGGGCCTTCACGGCCTGCTTGAACTCCAGCACCTGTTCACCGCGGTCGCCCCAGGACGCGTACGCGTTGTGCGGGGCGAAGAAACCGATGGTGTTGTAGCCCCAGTAGTTGGCGAGGCCCGCGTCGGCGAGACGGTGGTCCTGGACGAACTGGTGCACCGGCATCAGCTCGATCGCCGTGACACCCAGCTCCGTGAGGTGGGCGATGATCTCGGGGTGCGCCAGCCCGGCGTACGTACCGCGCAGCTCCTCGGGCAGGCCCGGGTGAAGCATCGTCAGGCCCTTCACATGGGCCTCGTAGATCACCGTGCGGTGGTAGTCCGTACGCGGACGGCGGTCGTCGCCCCAGTCGAAGTACGGATTGACCACCACCGAGCTCATGGTGTGCGGCGCCGAGTCCAGGTCGTTGCGCGCGTCAGGCCGGCCGAACGGGTAGCCGTACACCTCCTCACCCCACCGGATCTGCCCGGAGATCGCACGCGCGTACGGATCGAGGAGCAGCTTCGCCGAGTTGCAGCGCTGCCCGTGCTGCGGCTCGTAGGGGCCGTGCACCCGGAAGCCGTACCGCTGACCCGGCATCACCCCGGGCAGATAGGCATGACGGACGAAGGCGTCGGTCTCGCGGAGCTCCACCGCCGTTTCTGAACCGTCGTCGTGCAGCAGGCACAACTCGATTCGGTCGGCGGCCTCCGAGAAGACCGCGAAGTTGGTCCCGGCGCCGTCGTACGTGGCACCGAGGGGATACGCCTGTCCCGGCCAGACCTGCATAGATAGGACTCTTCCATTTCTGATCCGGGTGCGGGGGTTATTGACCCGATACTCCCCGAAAGACGGGCCCGTACCTAGTAGGTCGGCCGGTGCGGCCGGGTCCCGTCGCCCGCGGCCGTGGTGCGCCGGTCAACTTCGTGCACCCCGGTGTCGCCCGGAGAGGGGGTGTGAAGGACACATGCGCCCCCTGGTCCGGTATGCGGCATGCGAGAGGGGGCCCAAACGCTATGAATCAGCTCACTCCACCTGTTCTCGCCGCAGGGAACGAGTCTGCGCGATACGGGAGTTGGGTAAGGAGCCTGTGCATCCTGCTGCACCGGCTCCCGCTCCCGGAGTACCCTTCCTTGATCGTTGGTGGGGGAGTGGAAGGCGGTACACGGGTGAGCTCGGGAGGGTTCGAGCTGCCCCCAGGTGACGGGGGTCACGAGGGGGAATCGACCGATGCTCCGCCGGGGGCGGTCTCCCTCGCGCAGCCCATGGAGATCGGCGTGGAGCTGGACTGGGGGGCGGACGCCTGGAACGAGGTCCGTACCCGGGCACAGCGCGCCGGGCGGGCGTACATCTGGCTGAATCTGGTGGAACAACGGCTGCGCGCCGTGGTCTCCGCCGTGATCCGGCCGATCTACGAACCGGTCCACGGCGAGGACTGGGTGGTGGCCGCCGCCGGACCCGCCGGGCAGGAATGGGTGCAGCGCGCCGTCGCCGTCCGGGAGGTCTCGCGCCGCAAGGGCTATCTGCTCGACCCGGCCGACGACAACGTCCTCAGCTTCCTCACACTGCCGCAGCTGCGCGAGCTGATGGTCCAGCACTGGCCGTGCTTCGAGCCGTACTTCGACGACCGCCGCGAGGTGGAGCTCGCGCTGGACGAGCTGGAGGTGGCGCGCAACGTCGTCTCCCGCAACCGCGCGCTCAACGAGGCGGTCCTTGCACAGGCCGAGCGCGCCTCGGCGCGGCTCCTGGAGATCCTCGGCAGCGGGGCGGCGGTCCCGTCCGCCGACCGGCTGCCCGTGGACGCGGTGGAGGAGCTGGTCGGCGACCGGTACGCGGACGTGGTCTCCGTCCACCCCGACCGGGTGAGGCTGCAGCGCCAGCTGCCCGCCGAGGACCTGTTCGGCGGTGCGCGCCGGCTGGACGCGATCGGCATAGGGCTCAACCTCCTCACGCAGAACTTCTCGGGGCGCAGGCTGGTCCGGCTCGCCGAGTCGGGCTGCCGGGTGCGGCTGCTGTTCATCAACCCGGCGAGCAGCGCGGTCAAGCGCAGGGAGCGGGAACTGGGCCTCAAGAAGGGCGAGCTGAGCCGCTCCGTGGAGATGAACATCCTCCACATGCGCCGCGTCCGATCCAAGCTCCGTGACCCCGGCGCCTTCCAGATCCACGTCTTCGACGAGACACCGCGCTTCACGGCCTACCTGGTGGACGGCGACGGTCCGGACGCGGTCGGGGTCGTCCAGCCCTACCTGCGGCGGGCCCGCGGCATGGAGGCACCCGTGCTGGTGCTGCGGGGCGGCGGGCGCGCGGTGGTCCGGGCGGGGCAGGACAGCGAGCACGGTCTCTTCGAGACCTACCGCGAGGAGTTCGAGTCGGTGTGGACGGACTCCCGGCCGGTCTCCTGACCCTGTGTCCCGACGCTCTCCACCGTGTTGTCAGTGGCCCGTGCGAAGGTGGTCGTCACATGGGGGAGAGCACCACAGGAGGAGGTATGCCGATGAGCCGGTACGGGGAACACCCGGTGGGGTTCGTCCGGGAGGCCACAGGCGGGGAGCCGCCGGCCGCGGGGGTCCGGGAGGTCGCGGGAACCCGCCCGCAGGCCGTGGCCCACGCCGGGACGGAGGCGCTGCGATGACCTGGATCAGCGGGCCGCTCGCGGCCTTCGACCTGGAGACCACGGGCACCGACGTCGAGACCGACCGCATCGTCACGGCGGCCGTGGTGCGGCTGGACCCGGACGGGTCCGTCGCGCGGGAGCGGACCTGGCTTCTCGATCCCGGTGTGGTGATACCGGAACAGGCGTCTGCTATCCACGGCATCTCGACGGAACGCGCCCGCAGGCACGGCGCCTCGCCGGCCACCGCGATCGACGAGATCACCGCGGCCGTGGCCGAGGGGATGGTCTCCGGCACGCCCCTCGTGGTGATGAACGCCCGGTACGACCTGTCCCTGCTCGACCGTGAGTGCCGGAGGTACGGCATCGAGCCGCTCGGAGAGCGGCTGGGGGGCGCGCCCCTGCCGGTCATCGACCCGCTGGTGATGGACAAGCACGTCGACAGGTACCGCAAGGGCAGGCGGGCCCTGCACGCGCTGTGCGCCCACTACGGGGTCGCGCTCGACGACGCGCACGACGCGCGGGCGGACGCCGTGGCGGCCGCCCGGGTGGTGCGGCGCATGGGCGAGAAGTACGAGACGTTCGGGGGGATGCCGCTGTCCGACCTGTACGACCTCCAGGTGCGCGCGGCCGCCGAGCAGTCCGTCTCCCTGCAGGCCTATCTCCGGCGCACGGCCGACCCGGCCGCCGTCGTCGAGCCGGCCTGGCCCCTGGTCCCGCGGAGGCCGTGACCGGGCCGGCGCGTCAGCTCGGGGCCGGGGAAGCGGTGTCGTCGGCCTCGATGTCGAAGTTGATCCGGCTGCCGTCGACAGAGGTGACGGTGACCGTCACACCCACGGTGCTGCCGTCGCCCGCGGTGAGTGTGCAGCGGGTGGTCGTGCCGGCCTTCCCGGCGAGGTCCCCGGGGCAGGTGACGTCCGGCACCGGTTGGCCCGTCATGGCGGCGAGCTTCTTCCCGACGGTGGTGGCCGGCTTGTCCGCGGAGAGTTCCGGGTCGGTGTTCCCGATCGAGACCGAACCCGAGCAGCCGGCGAGGAGCGCGCCGGTCATCGCCGCGATGCTCCAAGCCGCTGTGGACAGGCGGGATATGGGCATGGCTGTTCCAGTTGCTGGGATCGGCAACGAGCAGTCGGCAGCATACGTGCCGTGATCACCACCCGCCGGGACGGCCGGAGAGGCCCGTCCCGTGAGATCGCCGTGTACCCCGCGTCCCTCAGAAGGGGTACCAGCGGACCTCGGGGTCGTCCTCGCGCAGTGACGCCACCCGGCGGCGGAATTCCGCCAGTGCCTTCGGGTTGGCCGGGGCGTGCTGGGAGACCCAGGCGCAGCTCGCCGTCTCGCGGGCTCCGCGCAGCACGGCGCAGCCCTCCCATCCGCGTACGTCCCAGCCGTAGGCCTCGGTGAAGGCGTCGTACGCCCCGGCGGGCAGGCCGTAGCGGTCGCGGGAGAGGGCGAGGACCACCAGGTCGTGCTCGCGCAGGTCTGCTGAGAAGGTCTCCAGGTCGACCAGTACGGGTCCGTCGGGGCCCACGTGGACGTTACGGGGGAGGGCGTCGCCGTGGATGGGGCCGGGCGGAAGGTACGGGGCCAGGGCTGCCGCGGCCTTCGCGAAGCCGTCGCGCCGGCCGCGCAGGTAGTCGGCGTCGGCCGGATCGATCGCGTCGCCCGCGAGCCGCAGCCAGCGTTCGACACCGCCGAGCAGCTCGCGGCGCGGCAGTGTGAAGTCCTTGGGGGCGGGCAGGGCGTGCACCTGGGTGAGGAGTGGGGCCAGATCGCGCGGTTCGGTCGGGCGCACGGCCTCGGGGAGCCGGTGCCACAGGGTCACCGGATGCCCCTCGGCCAGCCGGGCCCGGGGCTCGGCGGCCCGTACGGCGGGCACGCCGGAGGCGGCGAGCCACTCGGCGACGGCCACCTCGCGCTCGGCCCGCTCCCGGAGTTCCGGGTGCGCCGTGGCGTCCCGGCCGACCTTGACCACCAGGTCGCCGACGGCGAACACCGCGTTCTCGCCGAGTGCGAGCAGCTCCGCGCCGCCGGGCAGCCCGGCGGCGGTCAGTACCTCGCGCGCACGCTTGTCGTCCATGGCCCGATTTTCTCATCCGGGCAGGCCACCTTGACGAACGGATCCCCCGTCAGCACGATGACGGGGACCGCTCGGGCGGCCATAAGGGTGTGAAACCGATCCAATGACGTAGGGGGGTCGAATTCATGACATCGGTGACCGCGAGGACGCGGTCCGGGCGGAAGGCTCCACCACGACGCGGCGAACGGCGCGGACGGGACGGCGCCGCCTGGTTCCTGGTCCTCCCCGCGCTCATCCCTATCCTGGTCCTGAGCGTCGGCCCCCTGCTGTACGGCATCGCGCTGGCCTTCACCGACGCGCAGTCGGGCCGCACCCGCTCCACCCAGTTCGTCGGCGTGCTCAACTTCCAGGACCTGCTGCACGACACCCTGTTCTGGGACTCCTTCCGGATCGGCCTGCTGTGGGCCGTCGGTGTCACGGTCCCGCAGTTCGTGCTGGCACTCGGCCTCGCCCTCCTGCTCAACGCGAACCTGCGGATGCGCTGGGCGGCGAGGGCCCTGGCGATCATCCCCTGGGCCATGCCCGAGGTGGTCGTCGGCATCATGTGGCGCCTGGTCTACAACCCTGACGCGGGCATCCTCAACGAGACGATCCGCGACCTCGGACTCGGTGACGGACGGGACTGGCTGACCGGCCTCGCCACCGCCCTGCCCGCCGTGATCGTCGTGGGTATCTGGGCCGGCATGCCGCAGACCACCGTGGCGCTCCTCGCGGGACTGCAGAACACCCCGCAGGAACTCCACGAGGCGGCGGCCCTCGACGGCGCCGGGGCCTGGCGCCGCTTCCGTACCGTCACCTGGCCCGCCATCAGGCCCGTGGCACTGGCCATCAGCGCCCTCAACCTCATCTGGAACTTCAACTCCTTCGCCCTGGTCTACGTCCTGACCAGCGGAGGACCGGGCGGCCGCACCAGACTGCCCATGCTCTTCGCCTACGAAGAGGCGTTCCGCTACGGACAGTTCGGCTACGCCGCCGCCATGGGCTGTGTGATGGTCGCGGTGATCTCCGTGATCCTCGCCGTCTACCTCGTCGGCCGGCTCAGGGGAGGCGATGACACATGAGTCCGCGTACCGGCCGGTCCGCGCGCGCGGGACAGTACGCCGCGCTGCTGTGCTATCTCGTCTTCCTGGCGTTCCCGTTCCTGTGGCTGATCTCCACCGCCTTCAAGCCGGCCCGCGAGCTGGGATCACTGCACCCCACCTGGATCCCCGACCAGCCGACCCTCGACAACTTCCGGCAGGCCTTCGACGAGCAGCCGCTGCTCCGGGCGGCCGCCAACTCACTCACCGCCGCACTGTGCGCGGCGGTCGTCGCCGTCGTCATCGCCACCCCCATGGCCTATGTGATGGCCCGCCACCGGGGCAGGCTGTCCACCGCCGCGACCGGCTGGGTCGTGGTCAGCCAGGCGTTCCCCTTCGTCCTGGTGATCATCCCGCTCTTCCTGGTCCTCAAGAACCTGCACCTGATCAACTCCCTGTGGGGGCTGATCATGGTCTACGTGGTGTGGTCGCTGCCGTTCGCCCTGTGGATGCTCGCCGGATACGTGCGGGCCGTGCCGCCGGAGCTGGAGGAGGCGGCGGCGGTCGACGGAGCCGGGAAGGTACGGATCCTCGTCTCGGTCACCGCACCCCTGCTGGCCCCCGGGATCGTCGCCACCGCACTCTTCGCGTTCATCACCGCATGGAACGAGTTCTTCTTCGCACTCGTCCTGCTCAAGACACCGGAGAAGCAGACCTTGCCGGTCGTACTCACCCACTTCCTCGGCGCCGAGGGCGTGGCCGACCTCGGACCGCTCGCCGCCGCCGCGTTCCTCGCCACGCTTCCCTCGCTCGTCCTCTTCGCGGTCATCCAGAAGCGCATCACGGGTGGTCTCACCGCCGGGGCGGTGAAGCACTGATGCGCCGGCCCGCTTTCCGCGCCGCCGTCACCGCCGTCACCGTGCTGGCACTGCTGCTCACCGGCTGCTCGGGCGGCGGGGAGGACGGCGTGGGCGCCGACGGCACGATCCGGCTCAGCTTCCAGTCGCTGGCCTGGCAGAAGGAGTCCGTGGACGTCAACAAGCGGCTGGTGAAGGAGTGGAACGCCACCCACCCCGGCGTCCAGGTGGACTACGTCCAGGGCAGCTGGGACAACGTCCACGACCAGCTGCTCACCTCCTTCGAGGGCGGCGAGGCCCCCGACATCATCCACGACGCCTCCGACGACCTCGCGGACTTCGCGTACGGCGGCTACCTCGCGGACCTGCGTACCCTCCTGCCGGACCGGCTCACCCAGGACATCCCGCAGCGGTCCTGGCGGACCACCACCTTCGGCGACGGGATCTACGGCGTTCCGTTCCTCCAGGAACCCCGGGTGCTCATCGCCAACACCGAGATCCTGGAGGAGTCGGGCGTACGCGTGCCGACCCCCGAGGAGCCGTGGACCTGGCCGGAATTCCGCCGTGTGACCGAGGAGCTGACGGGCGAGGGGAGATCCGGAGTGGCCTGGCCGCTCAAGGAACCGGTCTCGGTCACCCTCAACCTGGGTCTCTCCGCGGGCGGCCGGCTGTTCCACCGCGACGCCGACGGCAAGGTGACCATCCGCTTCGACGAGGGCGACGGGGTCATGCCCGGCACCGTCCGCGACCAGGTCAACTCCGACGGCAGCGCGGCCCGCACCGCCCTGGGCATGAGCGGTTCGGACACCCTGCCCGGCTTCTTCGGCGGCAAGTACGCGATGGTCCCACTCGGCTTCTCCTACCGCCAGCAGGTCGTCGAACAGGCCCCCGAGGGGTTCGAATGGACGGTCCTGCCCGCACCGGCCGGCAACGACGGACTCGCCCAGGGGGTGAGCCCGCAGACCCTCTCGGTCGCCGAGGACAGCCCGCACAAGGAGGAGGCCGTGCGGTTCATCGACTTCCTGCTGCGCCCGGCGAACATGGTGCGCCTGGCCCGCGGCGACTGGATGCTGCCGACCGGCACGGCGGCGCTGGCCGACCCGGCGCTGCACACCGCGGAGAACGGCTGGGCGACCGGCACCGCGCTCGCCCGCGACCTGCGCCCCGCGCCCGCGCAGTCGGTCCGCGGGTATCCCGAATGGAAGGACAAGGTCGCCACGCCGGCCCTCCAGGAGTACTACAGCGGGGCGATCGACACCGAGGAGCTGAGAAAACGCCTGGTCGAGGACGGGAACCGGGTACTGGCCCGCTACCAGCGCTGAGCAGACGGCTCATATAGCTTGCACGAGACGTCTCGTCTCGTCTACGGTGTCGGGATGACAGCCACCCCGCGCGCCCATGTCGCCATGTTCTCCATCGCCGCCCACGGGCACGTGAACCCGAGCCTCGAAGTGATCCGGGAGCTCGTCGCCCGTGGGCACCGCGTCAGTTACGCGATCCCGGCCTCCTTCGCCGAGAAGGTCGCCGCCACCGGTGCCGAACCGGTGATCTACACCTCCGTGCTGCCCACCGAGGACAACCCGGAGGACTGGGGCACCGAACTCATCGACAACATCGAGCCGTTCCTCGCCGACGCGATCCAGGCCCTGCCCCGGCTCGCGAAAGCGTTCGAGGGCGACGAGCCCGACCTCGTCCTGCACGACATCACCTCCTACCCGGCCCGCCTGCTCGCGCACCGCTGGGGCGTCCCCGCCGTCTCGCTGTGGCCCAACCTCGTCCCGTGGGAGGGGTACGAGGAGGAGGTCGGCGAACCGGCGACCGCCGAACTCAGGCAGACCGAGCGGGGCCGGGCGTACTACGCGCGCTTCGAGGAATGGCTCACGGACAACGGCCTGGGCGACGTGCCCCCGGACGACTTCGTCGCCCGCCCGCGCAGGGCCCTCGTCCTGATCCCCGAGGCACTCCAGCCCAACGCCGACCGGGTGGACAAGAGCGTCTACACCTTCGTCGGCGCCTGCCAGGGGGAGCGCGCCGACCAGGGGGAGTGGAAGCGCCCGGCGGACGCCGGGAAGGTGCTGCTGGTCTCGCTCGGATCGTCGTTCACCAACGAACCCGGCTTCTACCGCGAGTGCGTCGGGGCGTTCGGTGACCTGCCCGGCTGGCACGTGGTGCTCCAGATCGGCGCACACGTCGACCCGTCCGAGCTCGGGGACGTACCGGACAATGTCGAGGTGCACTCCTGGGTGCCCCAGCTGTCCGTGCTGAAGCAGGCGGACGCCTTCATCACCCACGCGGGCGCGGGCGGCAGCCAGGAGGGGCTCGCCACCGGCACCCCCATGGTCGCCGTTCCGCAGGCCGTGGACCAGTTCGGCAACGCGGACATGCTCCAGGCGCTCGGGGTGGCCAGACACCTGCCGAAGGAGGAGGCCGACGCCGCGTCCCTGCGTGCCGCGGTCCTCGCCCTGGTGGACGACCCGGAGGTGGCCGCGAGGCTGGCGGCGGTCAGGGAGCGGATGGCGGGGGAGGGCGGGACGAAGCGGGCAGCAGACCTCGTCGAGGCCGAACTGCCCGCCTGAGGTACTGGCGACGCCGCGGGCCCGGTCCGCCGTCCGTACCGCCGGTCCGGCCGTCGGCCGACCCGACCGCCGCCCCTCGGTACAAACCTCTTACCTGTGCCGCACGTTGCGCGGGGCTGTCCGACTTGATCGGGAGGGGTCCGGTTTCCTGTGGAGGGAACCTGGTGACCACGTGACGGCTGCATGAAGGTCTTGATCTGGGCGCGTCAATCGAGCAGGGTTTCGAGGCAGCCCCCGGAGGATCTCCGCCACGGCGCTCACGGACGGGGCCACCCCTGACGCGATCTCCCATGCGACCGAGGGCACGGCGGACAGGCTCCTCAAGATCGTCGAGTAGCAGGTGCGCAGGCCGCCGTGCCCTCCCCCACGGGGCGCGGCGGCCAGGAGCGAGGGAAGACCGTCCTAGGGTGGGGGCATGAGTACGAGGTATGCGGCGCTGCTGCGCGGGATCAACGTCGGCGGCCACCGAAAAGTCCCCATGGCGGAACTCCGGACGCTGATGGGTGAGTTGGGGTACGAAGGCGTGGCCACGTACCTGCAGAGCGGGAACGCCGCCTTCGCCAGCGCGTCGGGTGACGAGAACTCCCTGGCCGCCGAGCTGGAACGGGCCGTCGAGGACCGGTTCGGATTCCCGGTCGACTGTCTGGTCCGCACGGGAGGGTACCTCGCGGCACTGGCCGACGCGTGCCCGTTCCCGGCCGCCGAACTCCAGGGCAGACAACTGCACGTCACCTTCTTCGACGGGCCCGTCGAAGCCGGCCGCTTCGCGCCGGTCGACGCCGCCGCCTTCCGGCCCGAGGAATTCCGGCTCGGCGACCGCGCCCTCTATCTGTACGCCCCCGACGGGCTCGGCCGATCCAAGCTGGCCGAGGCCCTCGCACGGCCCGCCCTCAACCGCGGCCTCGTGGGCACCTCACGCAACTGGAACACCGTGGCCGAACTCGTGGAGATGACGCGTGACTGAGCCCTCGCCCGCCGTGGCGGCAGCCATCGAGGCGGAGCTCCGGCTCCTCGACCCGGTGGTACGGGCCTCGGCGGACCTGCTGGCCACGATGCTCCACCCCGATTTCCGCGAGATCGGCACCAGCGGCCGGATCTGGGACCGGGACACCATCATCGGCGCGCTCACCGCCGCCGACGCGCCGCGACCGGGACCGCTGACCGCGTTCCGGATGCGGGGAGAGCGGCTCGCGGCCGACCTCGTCCACCTCACCTTCGACACCGAGTCCAAGGGGCTGCGCTCCCACCGCAGTTCGCTGTGGCGGCTGACCGCGAGCGGCTGGCTGCTCTACTTCCACCAGGGGACGCCGTTCATCGACGACCCGTTCGCCGAGGTCTGAACAGGCACCGCCCTCCGGGCGCACGCGTGGACCCGTACACACCGAAGACCGGCGCGCGGAGGCGCGCCGGGGCGTTGCACATGCCCCGGCGCGCGCGCAAGAGCGCGGACCCGGTCTGATCCGGGCCTCCTATCCGGCCGGTTCTCGCCGGAAGGACAGATTCTGGCCATCCGGCGGGCCCGGGCAATTCAGCGGTAAGTCGGCCGAAGGGGCGCGCTCCCACGCGGCCCGGTCCGGGCCGTGCGCGGCAGGTTCCCGGGCGGTTGCGGTGTGTGTGATAGCGACGCCCGGTGCCATGACCCGACGTCCCGGCCGACTTCCGCCGTTTGCTGCAATTCACCATCGGCGTCCGTTCGGTGAGCGGACGCCGGTGTTCGGAGCTCACCCGGTCGCGTATCGGAGTCCACCGTCCGCTCTCCGAAGCGGTCCGGAAGCCGACCTTGCCACCGGACCGGGTGGAGTCAAGGATTCGGGGCGTGCGGTTGGCAGGTCCACGACCAGAACCCACGGTCGCGGACAGCCGCACGCCCCCGGCCCGCCCACCCAGCGGACCGTGATTCCCCCCATCGACGGAGGATCCTGTGACCTTCAAGCGCCTCGCCCCCCTCGGCTCCATCTCCAGACGTGCACGGCTCATCGCCGTGACCTCGGGTCTGGTCACCGCCGTCGCGCTTGCGGCCCCGACCGCGGTCGCCCAGGCCGTGCCGGACACCACGGTGACGAAGGCCGAACTCGCCGACGCCAGCTCCGCCGTGCGCGGCGCCGACATCGCCGGAACCGCCTGGTACACCGAGGCGAGCACCGGCAAGGTCGTCGTGACCGTCGACAGCACGGTCTCCGCCACCGAGATCGCCACCATCAGGAAGTCGGTCACCGACTCCGGTGCGAAGATCGACCTCAAGCACACCCCGGGCACCTTCAACAAGCTGATCGCCGGCGGCCAGGCCATCTACGCAGGCGGCGGCCGCTGTTCCCTCGGCTTCAACGTCCGCAGCGGCAGCACGTACTACGCGCTGACCGCCGGTCACTGCACCGAGATCGGCAGCACCTGGTACACCAACTCGGGGCAGACCTCGGTCCTCGGTTCGCGTGCGGGAACCAGCTTCCCCACCAATGACTACGGGCTCATCCGGCACTCCAACTCCGCCAACGCGGACGGCCGGGTCTACCTCTACAACGGCAGCTACCAGGACATCACCTCGGCCGCCAACCCCTCGGTGGGCCAGGCCGTGAAGCGCAGCGGCTCCACCACCGGCTTGCGCAGCGGGACCGTCACCGGCCTCAACGCGACGGTGAACTACGGCGGCGGCGACGTCGTCTACGGCATGATCCAGACCAACGTCTGCGCCGAGCCCGGCGACAGCGGCGGCTCGCTCTTCGCCGGCAGCACGGCGCTGGGCCTCACCTCGGGCGGCAGTGGCAACTGCTCCTCCGGCGGCACCACGTTCTTCCAGCCCGTCGTCGAGGCGCTGAACGCCTACGGCGTCAGCGTCTTCTAACCTCCGGGACAGACCTCCGGACGCAGGGC
This sequence comes from Streptomyces sp. NPDC058637, assembly GCF_042717325.1. Classification (NCBI taxonomy): domain Bacteria; kingdom Bacillati; phylum Actinomycetota; class Actinomycetes; order Kitasatosporales; family Streptomycetaceae; genus Streptomyces; species Streptomyces sp. NPDC058637. The sequence continues at coordinate 132,287 of NZ_JBHXRD010000017.1, forward strand.
ACCACGCCACGACCCGGTTCACCCCCGACGGGCCGCGCTCCCCGAGCGCGGCCCGTTGCCGTGTACGCCACCCCCTCCGAGTTCCGGAATGGCCCGCCCGGACAGCGGGCGACTGGACCAGAAGGGCGGGCCGACAGATCCCCAGGCTCCCAGCCATGAGCACCCACGAAGCCCCCGCGGCGAGCGGGACGGCCGTCGACTTCTACTTCGACCCCGCCTGCCCGTTCGCCTGGATCGCCTCCCGCTGGATGCTGGAGGTCGAGCGGACGCGGGACATCGAGCTCCGCTTCCACGTCATGAGCCTCTTCCTGCACAACGAGGGCAACGAACTCCCCGCCTGGTACCGCGAGCTGGTCGACAAGTCGATCGGCCCGGTACGCGTCGCAGCCGCGGCGGCACAGGAGCACGGCCCCGGCATCCTCCGCGACCTCTACACCGCCCTGGGCACCCGCATCCACCAGCAGGGCGAGGACGACTACGACGCCGTGACCGCCGGGTCCCTGGCCGAACTGGGACTGCCCGCGGACCTCGCCGACGCCGCGCACTCCGAGGCGTACGACGACGCGGTGCGCCGCAGCCACGACCGTGGCAAGGACCCCGCCGCGGGCTCCTACGTCGGCACGCCCACGATCCACGTCGACGGCACCGTGTGGTTCGGGCCGGTCCTCGGCTCGTCCCCGCGCGGGGAGGAGGCGGCGCCGCTCTTCGACAGCTTCCGCGTCCTGGCCGGCCACAGCGACTTCTTCGAGCTGAAGCGCACCCGCACGGGCCGGCTCGACACGGGCGTGCCGCCCGTCACGCGTCTCGACACGGGCGTGCCGCCCGTTCACGCGCTGAGCGACCGCAGCCCGGCCGCCGGGACGCGCGCCTCGTCGTACCGGTCCAGCAACAGCCGGGCGAGGGCTGGGGACGGGCCGAGGACGGCGGCCAGCACATCGGCCTCCGCCGCGCCCTCGGCGATCCGGTCGGGCAGCCGGCCGGGCGCGATGACGTACGGGGCCACCGCCACCCGCCGTACGCCGTCGGCCCGCAGGGCCCGCACCACGTCGGCGGTGCGGGAGAAGCCCCCGGCAACGACAGCGGAGGCGAACGCAGGCCGCACGGCGCACCAACCGGTGTGCCGCAGCTCCCGCGCGATTTCAGCGATCACTGCGATCGCCTCCGGGTCCGTGGAGCCCGCCGAGGCCAGGACCAGCCCGGTCGAGCCCTTGTCGCCGGGGGTGACCCCGGCCTCGTACAGCCGCTGCTCCAGTGCCGCGTTCAGCAGCGGGGACGGGCCCAGCACCTCGGCCTGGCGGACGGCCAGCCCGGGCAGCCGGGTCCGGGCCTCGTGCAGCACCGACGGGATGTCGGACTTGGCGTGGAAGGCCCGGGTCAGGAGCAGGGGGAGCGCGACGACCTCACCCACCCCCTCCGTGGCCAGGCGTTCCAGCAGCCTGGGCACGGAGGGGGCGTTGAACTCCAGGAAGCCCGTCTCCACGCGCAGCCCGGGCCGCAGCGACCGCACCCGCGCGGTGAGCGCGTGCACGGTCGACGCGTGCCGCGGATCGCGGCTGCCGTGGGCGATGACGAGGAGGACCGGAGCGGGCATGGCGACTCAGCTCTTGACCAGCAGACCGCGACCGCGCAGCACCCGGCGCTCCAGCGGACTGAAGATCAGCAGGTCGATCGCGATACCGACGAACAGGATGAGCAGGATCGCCAGGAAGATCCCCGGCATGTCGAAGTTGTTCCGGCCGTTCTCCAGCAACTGACCGAGCCCCAGCCCCAGATCGGGCGAGGACGCGATGATCTCCGCGGCCATCAGCGAGCGCCAGGAGAACGCCCAGCCCTGCTTGAGCCCCGCCAGATAGCCCGGCAGGGCGGCGGGCAGGACGATGTGCCAGGTCCCGCGGAGCCCGGTCGCACCGAGCGTGCGGCCCGCCCGCAGGAACAGCGGCGGCACCTGGTCGACACCGGAGACCAGTCCGTTGGCGACGGACGGGACGGCGCCCAGCAGGATCACCGCGTACATCATCGAGTCGTTGAGCCCCAGCCAGATCACGGCCGGTGCCACCCAGGCCACCGACGGCAGGGACTGCAGCCCGGACAGGATCGGGCCGATCGCCGCGCGGACCAGCTTCACCCGCGCCACCAGCAGACCCAGCGGGGTGCCGATGGCGACGGCCATCAGGAAGCCGAGCAGGCCACGCGACACACTGGTCCAGACGACCTCCAGCAGCGTCCCCTGCATCCACATGTCGGCGACGCTGTTCCACACCGCGGAGGGCGGCGGCAGCTTGTAGTCCTCGGTGACCTTCGCCCAGACCAGCACCTGCCAGACCAGGACGACCAGGACCACCGCCACGATCGGCGGCAGGACCTTGTTCAGCAGGACCTCACGGGCAGGGGTCCGCCGCACCTGGACGGCGTCCAGCGCGTCCAGCCCGGCTTCGAGCCCGGCCAGATCGTCGGACTTGGTGTCAGTGCTGGCCATGACGGCGGATCTCCCCACGCAGTTGTTCTGTGATCTCGACGGACAGCTCCGCCACGGCGGTGTCCTCGATGCGGCGCGGCTGCGCGATGTCGACCTTCCACTCCCGGGCGATCCGGCCGGGCCGCGACGAGAGCAGGATGACGCGCTGCGCGAGCCGTACCGCCTCGCGCACGTTGTGGGTGACGAAGAGGACCGAGGCGTTCGTCTCGCGCCAGATGCGGGTCAGCTCGTCGTGCAGTACGTCGCGGGTGATGGCGTCGAGCGCCGCGAACGGCTCGTCCATCAGCAGCAGCTGGCTGTCCTGGGCGAGCGCACGGGCCATCGCCACCCGCTGCCGCATGCCGCCCGAGAGCTCGTGCACCCGCTTCCCGTACGCCCCGCCCAGGCGCACGAGTTCGAGCAGCCGCTCCGCCTCCGTACGGCGGTCCGACTTGGGGACTCCGCGCAGCCGCAGGGCCAGTTCGATGTTCTTGCCCGCGGTCAGCCACGGGAACAGGGCGTGCTCCTGGAACATCAGGGCCGGCCGCCCGCCGGGGGTCTCGATGGACCCCGCGGTCGGGCGGTCGAGTCCGGCCACCAGGTTGAGCAGTGTCGACTTACCGCACCCGGAAGCTCCCAGGAGGGTGACGAACTCGCCCGGAGCGACATCGATCGTGATGTCGTCCAGGACGAGCTGCTGCCCCGTGGGTCCGGCGAAGGACTTGGATACGTGCGTGATGCGAGCGGCGTGCTCGACCACGGTACGGTCCTCGGCCTTGGTGAGCGTGTTGGTCGCCATGGTCGTCACCTCCTGGGAATCCTGGGAATCCGATTACGGACCGGGTGGGTTACTTGACGCCGAGAGAGGCGTCGGCGACCTCGGGCTGACCCTCGGCCTCGAGGATCTTGTTCAGCGGCTTCAGGTCGTAGATGCCGTTGAGGTCGGGCTCCTCCAGGAGACCGGCCTTCACCGCGTGGTCGGCCTGCGACTGGAGTGTCGCGGCCAGCGGGTCGTCGGTGATCTGGATGGACTCCCACGCCGGGTCGAGGACCTCGGCCGGCAGCTCCTTGCCGCTCAGCTCCTTGAGTGCGGCGTTGGCCGACGCCTTCGCCTCGTCACGGTTGGCGTTGATCCACTTGTTGGTGTTCACCGTGCCGCGCAGGACCGCCTCGACGACGTCCGGGTGCTCGGAGAGGAACTTCTGCGACACGATGATGTTCGTGATCACGAACTTGTCGTCGGGCCACAGCGTCGACTCGTCGAGCAGGACCTTCCCGCCCTCGGCGACCAGCTTGGACGCGGTCGGCTCCGGGACCCAGGCGCCGTCCAGGGAACCCGACTTGAAGGCGTCCGGTGTCACCTTGTTGTCCGAGCGGACCACGGACACGTCGCCCTTTCCGCTCTGGGCGTCGACCTTCCAGCCCTTCTCGGAGATCCAGTTGAGGAACGCCACGTCCTGGGTGTTGCCCAGCTGCGGGGTGGCGATCTTCTTGCCCTTGAGGTCGTCCAGCGTCTTGATCTTCTTCGGGTTGACGACCAGCTTCACTCCGCCGGACGCCGAACCGCTGATGATCCGCAGGTTCTTGCCCTGGGACTTGGTGAAGCCGTTGATCGAGGGGGAGGGGCCGATGAAGCCGATGTCGATCGACCCCGCGTTGAGCGCCTCGATCTCGGAGGGCCCGGCGTTGAACGTCGAGGGCTTGACCGTGGTGCCGCCCAGTTCCTTGGCGATGAGGCCTTCCTGGATACCGACCAGGGCGGTGGCGTGCGTGAGGTTCGGGAAGTAACCGATCTTCACGCTGTCCGCCGAAAGCTTCTTACCGCCGGAGGAGACGTTCGACGTCCTGGCGTCGTCGTCCTTCGCCTCGGAGCCGTAGCCGCAGGCGGTGAGCGCCACGGCGAGCAAAGGCAGAGCGGCGGCAGCGGCGATGCTGCGGCGAACGGTGGTACGGGGGGCAGACACGGGAGGCTTTCCTCTCGGTGGCCCGGTGCTCACGTCCCTCTGAAGCCAGGGGTCGCGGCCGGGTGGTCGGCAGGTCTTCGTCTCAACTGGTGGTGCGGTTGGTGCGAGCGGGCGCGCAGGCGGTGCGCGTACGTCATCACGCACATCGCCCGACCCCGCCCTGGCCGCTGCCGAGGGCGCCGCTGCCGACACGGCCGCCCTCTTTCGCGAAGGTCGAGAAGAAGTCGGTACCCATCAGAAGTCCCACTCCGCGTCCTCGGCGGCCGTGCCGGCCGTCGCGGTGTCCTCGGCCGTGACGGCGGCGAACGAGGCGCCCGCCATGCCGGCCGTCAGGGTCGTACCGTCGGCCGGGTCGATCAGCAGGAACGAACCGGTGCCCCGGGAGGCCGCGTAGGCGTCGAGCGCGATCGGCTCGGCGGTACGGACCACGACGCGGCCGATGTCGTTGGCGACGAGCTGCCCCGGCGCGGGGTGCTGGGACAGGTCGTCCAGCGTGAGCCGCGAGGGGATGTCCTTCACGATCGCCTTGACCGTGCGGGTGGTGTGCTTGAGCAGCACCCGCTGGCCCACGGTGAGCGGCCTGTCGGCGACGTGGCAGACGGTCGCCTCGACGTCCCGGGTGGTGTCCGGGGCGTCGGCGGCGGGCGCGATCAGGTCACCGCGTGAGATGTCCAGATCGTCGGCGAGGCGCAGCGTCACGGACTGCGGTGCCCAGGCGATGTCGACGCTCTCACCCAGCGAGTCGATCCCGGCGATCGTCGACGTACGGCCCGAGGGCAGCACCGTGACGCTCTCGCCGACCCGCAGCACGCCGGAGGCGATCTGCCCGGCGTAACCCCGGTAGTCGGGGTGCTCGGTGGTCTGCGGGCGGATCACGTACTGGATGGGGAAGCGTGCCGGGGAGTCGGTCAGGTCGTGGCTGACCGGCACGGACTCCAGGTGCTCCAGCACCGTCGGGCCGCCGTACCAGTCCATGTGCTCGGACGGCTCCACGACGTTGTCGCCGACCAGCGCCGAGATCGGGATCGCGGTGATCTCGGGGACGCCCAGCGAGGCGGCGTACGCGGTGAACTCCTCGGCGATTTCGGCGAAGACGGGCTCCGCGTACTCCACGAGGTCCATCTTGTTCACGGCGAGCACGACGTGCGGGACGCGCAGGAGCGCGGCGACGGCGACGTGCCTGCGGGTCTGCTCGACGACGCCGTTGCGGGCGTCGACCAGGACGACGGCGAGCTCGGCGGTGGAGGCGCCGGTGACCATGTTACGGGTGTACTGCACATGGCCCGGGGTGTCGGCCAGGATGAACCGGCGGCGGGGCGTGGCGAAGTAGCGGTAGGCCACGTCGATGGTGATGCCCTGCTCGCGCTCGGCCCGCAGCCCGTCGGTCAGCAGCGCCAGGTCCGGCGCCTCCTGGCCACGGTTGGCGGAGGCCAGCGCGACGGCTTCCAGCTGGTCGGTGAGGACCGACTTGGAGTCGTGCAGGAGACGTCCGACGAGGGTGGACTTGCCGTCGTCGACCGACCCGGCCGTGGCGAACCGCAGCAGGGTGGTGGTGGACAGCTGCTCGATCGTGGTGGTCATCTTAGAAGTACCCCTCGCGCTTGCGGTCTTCCATCGCGGCCTCGGACATCTTGTCGTCGGCCCGGGTGGCGCCCCGCTCGGTGAGCCGGGAGGCGGCGATCTCGGTGATCACGTCGTCCAGCGTGGTGGCGTCGGAGTCGACGGCACCGGTGCAGGACATGTCACCGACCGTGCGGTAGCGGACCTGACGGGTCTCGACCTTCTCGTGGTCCTTGGGGCCGCCCCATTCGCCCGCGGTGAGCCACATGCCGGAGCGGTTGAAGACCTCGCGCTCGTGGGCGAAGTAGATCTCCGGGAGCCTGATGCCCTCACGCTCGATGTACTGCCAGACGTCCAGCTCGGTCCAGTTGGAGATCGGGAAGACGCGGACGTGCTCGCCCGGGGCGTGCCGGCCGTTGTAGAGCTGCCACAGCTCGGGGCGCTGGCGGCGGGGGTCCCACTGGGAGAACTCGTCGCGCAGCGAGAAGACGCGCTCCTTGGCCCGCGCCTTCTCCTCGTCGCGCCGGCCGCCGCCGAACACCGCGTCGAAGCGGTGCTGCTGGATGGCCTCGGTGAGCGGGACCGTCTGCAGCGGGTTGCGGGTGCCGTCGGGGCGCTCGCGGAGCTTGCCCGCGTCGATGTACTCCTGGACGGAGGCGACGTGCAGGCGCAGCCCGTGCTCCTTCACCGTCCGGTCGCGGTATTCGAGGACCTCGGGGAAGTTGTGCCCGGTGTCGACGTGCAGCAGCGTGAAGGGTATCGGCGCCGGCGCGAACGCCTTCAGCGCCAGGTGGAGCATCAGGATCGAGTCCTTGCCGCCGGAGAACAGGATCACCGGCCGTTCGAACTCTCCCGCGACCTCACGGAAGATGTGCACCGCCTCGGACTCCAGGGAGTCGAGGTGGCTGAGCGCGTACGGGTGGACGGTGCCTTCCGGCACGGTGGCGACGGTGCTCACGCCAGGCCCCTTTCGATGAGCAGCGCGTTGAGCGCCGCTGCGGACTCCTGCACGGTCTGCTGGTGCGATTCGATCCGCAGATCCGGCGACTCGGGTGCCTCGTAGGGGTCGTCGACCCCGGTGAGACCACTGATCTCGCCCGCCGCCTGCTTGGCGTACAGCCCCTTCACATCGCGTACGGAACACACCTCGACGGGGGTCGCGACATGCACCTCCAGATACGCGGTGCCCTCGGCCAGATGCCGCTTGCGCACCGCGTCACGGCTGTCGGCGTAGGGCGCGATGACCGGCACGAGCACCTTCACGCCGTTGGCGGCCAGCAGCCCGGCGACGAAGCCGATCCGGGCCACGTTGGTGTGCCGGTCCTCGCGGGAGAAGCCGAGGCCCGCGGAGAGGAACTCCCGGATCTCGTCGCCGTCCAGGACCTCGACCCGGTGGCCCTCGCCCCGCAGCCGGCCCGCCAGTTCGTAGGCGATGGTGGTCTTGCCCGCGCTCGGCAGACCGGTGAGCCAGACGGTCGCCCCCGTCTCCGTCACGCTCATCGATATCTCCTGATCAGTCGTCATCAGCCGTGCAGTCCGCATTCGGTCTTCCCGCGCCCGGCCCAGCGTCCGGCCCGTGCGTCCTCGCCCTCCAGCACCCGACGGGTGCAGGGCGCGCAGCCGACGGAGGTGTAACCGTCCATCAGCAGCGGGTTGGTCAGTACGCCGTGTTCGGCGACGTACGCGTCCACGTCGTCCTGGGTCCAGCGGGCGATCGGGGAGACCTTGACCTTGCGGCGCTTCTCGTCCCAGCCGACCACCGGGGTGTTCGCCCGGGTCGGGGACTCGTCGCGGCGCAGGCCGGTCGCCCAGGCGCCGTACGCGGTCAGGCCCTCCTCCAGCGGCTTGACCTTGCGCAGCGCGCAGCACAGGTCGGGGTCGCGGTCGTGCAGCTTCGGCCCGTGCTCGGCGTCCTGTTCGGCCACCGTCCGGCGCGGGGTCAGCGTGATGACGTTGACGTCCATCACCGCGTCCACCGCGTCCCGGGTGCCGATCGTCTCCTCGAAGTGGTAGCCGGTGTCGAGGAAGACCACGTCCACACCCGGGGCGACACGGGCGGCGAGGTGCGCGACGACCGCGTCCTCCATGGAGGAGGTGACGCAGAACCTCGGACCGAAGGTGTCGGTCGCCCACTTCAGGATGTCGAGCGCGGGGGCGTCCTCCAGCTCGCGCCCCGCCCGCTCGGCCAGTTCCCTCAGGGCCTCGTCGGTGAGCTCGCCCGCTCGCAGCGTGTCCGTCATGTCCCTTCCCCTTCCACGTCGTCGCGCCGGAGTCCGTGGGCCAGCAGACCCAGGAACTTCAGCTGGAACGCGCGGTTGCAGGAAGCACATTCCCAGGCGCCGTGCCCGGTCTCGTGCGGACGCAGGTCCTCGTCGCCGCAGTAGGGGCAGTGGAACGGCGCGGCCCGCTCGCTCATGACAGGGACTCCGCGCTCGCACGGGCCGCCCAGGTGGCGAAGCGCTCGTCGTCCTCGCGCTCCTCCTGGAACCGGCCCAGCACCCGCTCGACGTAGTCGGGGAGTTCGGCGGAGGTGACCTTCAGGCCGCGGACCTTGCGGCCGAAGCCGGCCTCCAGGCCGAGCGCACCACCGAGGTGCACCTGGTAGCCCTCGACCTGGTTGCCCTCGGCGTCCAGCATCAGCTGTCCCTTGAGACCGATGTCCGCGGTCTGGATGCGGGCGCAGGCGTTGGGGCAGCCGTTGATGTTGATGGTGAGGGGTTCCTCGAAGTCCGGCAGGCGGCGCTCCAGTTCGTCGATCAGCGCGGCTCCGCGCGCCTTCGTCTCGACGATCGCCAGCTTGCAGAACTCGATGCCGGTGCAGGCCATCGTGCCGCGCCGGAACGTGGACGGCTTCACCTGGAAGTCCAGGGCCTCCAGGCCGGCGGACAGGGACTCGACCTGGTCGGCCTCCACGTCGAGGATGATCATCTTCTGCTCGACGGTGGTGCGTACGCGGCCGGAGCCGTGCGCCTCGGCCAGTTCCGCGATCTTGGCCAGGGTGGAGCCGTCCACCCGGCCGACGCGCGGTGCGAAGCCCACGTAGAAGCGGCCGTCCTGCTGCTCGTGGACGCCGATGTGGTCGCGCCAGCGGGAGGAGGGCTCGGCGGGGGCGGGGCCGTCCAGCAGCGGGCGCTCGAGGTACTCCTCCTCCAGCACCTGGCGGAACTTGGCGGGACCCCAGTCGGCCATCAGGAACTTCAGACGGGCGCGGGTACGGAGCCTGCGGTAGCCGTAGTCGCGGAAGATGCCGACCACACCGGCCCACACGTCGGGGACCTCGTCCAGCGGGACCCAGGTGCCCAGGCGTTCGGCCAGCCGCGGGTTCGTCGACAGACCGCCGCCGACCCAGACGTCGAAACCGGGGCCGTGCTCGGGGTGGTCGACGCCCACGAAGGCGATGTCGTTGATCTCGTGGACCACGTCCTGGACGGGGGAGCCCGAGATCGCCGTCTTGAACTTGCGCGGCAGGTTGGAGAACTCGGGGCTGCCGATGTATCGCTCGTGGATCTCGTCCACCGCCGGCGTGCCGTCGATGATCTCGTCCGCGGCGATGCCCGCCACGGGCGAACCGATGATCACACGCGGGCAGTCGCCGCACGCCTCGGTCGTGGAGAGCCCGACGGCCTCCAGCTTCTCCCAGATCGCCGGGACGTCCTCGATGCGGATCCAGTGCATCTGGACGTTCTGCCGGTCGGTGATGTCGGCGGTGCCCCGCGCGTACTGCTCGGAGATCTCACCGATCACCCGCAGCTGCGCGGTCGTCAGCCTTCCGCCGTCGATGCGCACCCGCAGCATGAAGTACGAGTCCTCGAGCTCCTCGGGCTCCAGCACCGCGGTCTTGCCGCCGTCGATGCCGGCCCGGCGCTGCGTGTAGAGGCCCCACCAGCGCATACGTCCACGCAAGTCGTTGGGGTCGATGGAGTCGAATCCGCGCTTGGAGTAGATCGTCTCGATGCGTGTCCGCACGTTGAGACTGTCGTCGTCCTTCTTGAACTGCTCGTTCCCGTTGAGGGGGGTGAAGTGACCCATGGCCCACTGACCTTCGCCACGGTGCCGGCCGGCCTTACGGCGGGCCGTGGCGGTAGCAGGCTGTTCAGGGTTGGCGGCCATGGCAAATACGTCCTTCGGGACTGCAGGAGGGCGGCTTTGAACTGCACACTCGCGTGAGGCGCGGCGGTGCGCAGGGGTGGTGCGGGAGATCTGGTTTCGCGGCGGTGCCGGGGTCTATCGGCGGGCCGGACAGATGGCGCTGGACATGCGGCCGAGGTCGACATGCCGCCGACTCACCAAGGCAATTCCAGTTCCAGACATGACGGAAGCGTGTCACGCGAATCTTGGGCGAGTCCACCACGATCCATTATGTGGACGAGATGGTCCCGAAATGTGAGACGTTGTGGTGTCTGTCACGTCCGGAGCGCCGACAGGGCCCTTTCGTCAGTACGAGGGCTCACCGTAGGCACCGGGCCAGGGGCCCGGGTGGACCGTCTCCGGCTCCCGCTCGGTCCGCGTGTCGAAGAGCCGGAAACCGCGGCGCAGGTAGTTGTCCATGGCGTGCGGGCCGTCGTCGGAGCAGGTGTGCACCCACACCCGCTCGGTGGGCATCCGCCCGGGATGACGCTCGGCGAGGTCCCAGGCGCGCGCCACGCCGTACGACAGCAGATGGCCGCCGATCCGGCGGCCACGGAAGGCCGGGATCAGCCCGAAGTAGGCGATCTCGACCACGCCGCCCTCCTGCGAGTCGAGCTCGATGAATCCGGCGGGCGTCCCGTGCTCGTACGCCACCCAGGTCTCGCCGCCCGGCCGCTCCAGGATCTCCTGCCACTGGGTGTACGTCAGACCGAGCCGGTCGGTCCAGCCGACATCGCCGCCGACCGCGGCGTAGAGGAACCGGCTGAACTCGGGCAGCGGCGTACCGGACCGTACGATCCGCACCCCGGCCGGAGGAGCGGACGCGGCGCGCAGATCGGCGGGCGACGTCTGCTCCAGGGACCAGATCGTCACCTCCGAGGTGGGAGCCCCGGAAGCGGCAGCCCCGGGGACCAGGTCCCCGGAGGCGGCACCGGCGGGCTCGGGAGCGGCCGGAGCGGCCGGATGAGGGGGACCGGAGGGGTGCAGGGGGTTGCTCATGGCGCCAGAGAATCATGCCGCCCGCCCGCCGCCCAACCCGGGCGGGCTCACGCCGGGCTCACCGACGTACGTGCCCTGAGCACCACCGGAGCCGTCGAGCGGGGCAGCAGGTCGGCCGGCAGTTCCGGGTGGATCACCTCCACCTCCACGTCCTCGCCGAAGCGGTACGGGCGGTGCGCGAGCACCTCCGCGAGATGGCGCCGTATCCGCGAGATCTCGGCCCGCACCGTCACCGTCCTGGTCGGGTCGCCGAAGAGGTCCTGGGCCAGCTCCGCCGCGGTCCGCCCCTCGCGATGCAGGGCCAGCGCGTACAGCAGCTCCGCGTGACGCGGCGAGAGCCGCCGCGAGACGGTGTCCACCGGCCCCGCCACATGGACCGTGAGCCTCCGCTCGCGGCTCAGGTCGAGCACCACCCGCCGGGGCGGTCCGTCCGGTGAACCGTCCGCCACCTGCACCAGCCAGCCGCCCGGCAGCGGCTCCACCCGGCACATCCCGAGCGACGCCAGCCACACCCGCCCCGGCCGCATCGCCTTCGGCAGCGGCAGCCGGTCCACGGGCGGCATCCCGCTGACCGCGGCCAGCCAGCCGTGGCTGTCCACCACCAGGGCCCGGCCACCCAGCCGGCACAGGATCGGGGCCGCCACCGACCTCAGCCGCTCGATCGCCGTCAGGTGCCGGTTCCGCAGCTCGCCCTCCGCCAGCGCGGCCACCGAGCCGACCAGGGCCAGCGTCGTGGGATGGAAGGTGGACGCCGGACCGCTCATGTCGAGGACACCGATCAGCCGCCCGTCGCGCGGATCGCGCACCGGCGCCGCCGCGCAGGTCCAGCTGTGCAGGGAGCGGACGAAGTGCTCGGCCGAGTGGACCTGGATGGGGGCACGGATGGCGAGCGCGGTACCGATGGCGTTCGTGCCCGTCGCCGACTCCGACCAGGCGGCACCCTCCTCCAGGCAGATGTCCTTGGCCCGGTGCATCACGGCCGTATTGCCCTGGCGCCACAGCACCCGGCCCTCGTCGTCGGTGACGACCATGATCTGGCGCACCGCGTCCGCGATGCCGGCCAGCCCGTCCCGCAGCAGCGGCATCACCTCGCCGAGGGGTGTGCTCCTTCGCCGGTGCTCGATCTCGGCCGTCGCCAGCAGCCTGCTCTGCGCCGACCGCTCGGGATCGACACCGCTGCGCAGCACCCGGTCCCAGGACGCGTCGATCTCCGCGCGCGGTCCGGCCGTCGTGCGCTCACCCGCGAGCCTGGCCTCCCGGGCCCGGTGGACCAGGCGCGTCGTCACAGCCGCATACGGGTCGGCCGCCGGTCGCGGCGCCGCGACGGGGCTTGTTTCCATGACGGATTCCCCCAATGGAACGTGGGCCCGACCCGGAACGGGGTACCGGACCCATAAGACCCATCCTCCCGTGCCGAGGGTCCCGCTATCCGGCAGTCCACACAATGGTTGCAACCCTTTGCAACTCTGGTGACGGGGCGTGGACCGTACGAGAATGTCCGGACACCGTACGCGGAGTCCTCGACCCCGCCGCGCGGTGGTGCAGAAGCGTGGAGGGTGGTGCCGTGTCGGCGCAGCACCACCCTCCGTCGTTTCCCCGCCGGCGAACTACCGCTCCCGGGCCCGCGCCCGCTCCACGACCGAGGCCAGGTCCAGGCTGTGCGGCAGCGTCCCGAAGGCAGAACCCCAGTCCCCGCCCAGCCGTGAGGCGCAGAACGCGTCCGCGACCTCGGGCGGCGCCCAGCGCAGCAGCAGCGAGCCCTGCAGCACGAGCGCCATCCGCTCCACCAGCCGCCGGGCCCGCGCCTCGACCGCGTCCAGATCCGCCAGCTCGGTCAGCAGGTCCTTGATCGCCGCGTCGAGCCGGTGATCGGCGCCACGCGCCTTCCCCACCTCCCGCAGGAACGCGTCGAGCGCCCGCGGCTCACGCCGCAGGGCCCGCAGCACGTCGAGCGCCTGTACGTTGCCCGAGCCCTCCCAGATGGAGTTGAGCGGGGCCTCGCGGAGCAGCCGGGGCATCCCGGACTCCTCCACGTACCCGTTGCCGCCGAGGCATTCCAGGGCCTCGCCGACCACCGCGCCGCACCGCTTCGTCACCCAGTACTTCGCGGTCGGGACCGCGATCCGCAGGAAGGCGCGCTCCGCCTCCGTGTCCGCGTCGTAGGCGGCGGCCAGTCGCAGCGCGAGCGTCGTCGCCGCCTCCGATTCCAGAGCCAGGTCGGCCAGGACGTTGCGCATCAGCGGCTTCTCGATCAGCAGCCCGCCGAACGCGCCGCGGTACGCGGTGTGATGGATCGCCTGCGCCACCGCCTGCCGCATCAGGGCCGCCGAACCGACCACGCAGTCCAGCCGGGTCGCCGCCACCATCTCGATGATGGTGCGCACCCCGCGCCCCTCCTCGCCGACGCGGCGGGCCCAGGTCCCGTCGAACTCGACCTCGGCGGAGGCGTTGGACCTGTTGCCCAGCTTGTCCTTGAGCCGCTGGACCGCGAACACGTTACGGACGCCGTCCGGCAGGACACGCGGCACGAGGAAGCAGCTCAGCCCGCCCGGCGCCTGCGCCAGCACCAGGAACCCGTCGGACATGGGCGCCGAGCAGAACCACTTGTGGCCGGTGAGCAGATACTCACCGTCGGCGGCGAGCGCCTCGGCCCGTGTGGTGTTGGCACGCACATCGGTGCCGCCCTGCTTCTCCGTCATGCCCATCCCGAAGAGCACACCGGTCTTCGCCGTGGCGGGCCGCAGCCCCTCCTCGTACACGTGCGAGGTCAGCAGCGGCTCCCACTCGGCGGCCAGCGCCGGATCGGTCCGCAGCGCCGGGACGGCCGCGTGGGTCATCGACAGCGGGCAGCCGTGGCCCGCCTCGGCCTGCGTCCAGACCAGGAAACCGGCCGCCCGCCGGACATGCCCGCCCGGCCTGCCCCAGGCGTCGGTCAGGCCCGCCCCGACCGCGTGCCCCAGCAGCCGGTGCCAGGCCGGATGGAACTCCACTTCGTCGATGCGGTTCCCGTACCGGTCGTGGGTACGCAGCTTCGGCGGGTTCTCGTTCGCCTGCGCGCCCCACGTCTGGGCCTGCGCGGAGCCCGCGGAGAGGCCGAGTGCCCCGAGTTCCTTCCGCGCCGCGGAGAGGATTCCGGGCTCCAGATGCCGCTCGACGGCCTCCGAAAGGGCGCGGTCGGCGGCGAAGACGTCATAGCCGACCAGCGGCGGAACCTGGTTGGTCACTGTGTGGGTGGTTGCTGCCATGCCGATACGGTAAGGAGGTGCAGGCAGCAAACGAAACACCCGAGCGCCCACCGGGTCGGCTCCACCGGGCTCGAGTCCTCTACCGCAACGTGTCCAAGCGCCAGATGGTGTGGCAGTTGCTCAAGGACACGGTCAACTCGTGCATCGAGTACCGCATCCTCGGCCTCGCCGCCGAGGCGGCGTTCTTCACGCTGCTGTCCCTGCCCCCGCTGCTGCTCGGCCTGATCGGCCTGCTCGGTTACGTCGACGACTGGACGGCCACCACCACGGTCGCCTCCATCGAGCGCAACATCCTGGGCGCCGTGCAGACGGTGCTGTCCGAGCGGGGCGTCAACGACATCGCCCGGCCGCTGATGGACGACGTCACCAACGGCGCGCGCCCCGACGTCATCTCCATCGGCTTCGCGATCGCCCTCTGGTCGGGGTCGCGCGCGGTGAACGTCTTCATCGACACCATCACAGTGATGTACGGGCTCGACGGGCACCGCGGCATCGTCAGGACCCGGCTGCTCGCCTTCCTGCTGTACGTGGTCGCGCTGCTGCTGGGAGCGGTGGTCCTGCCGCTGCTGGTGGTCGGCCCCGACCGGGTGGTGGAGTTCGTCCCGTGGGGCACCGAGGTTCTCGCCGTCCTGTACTGGCCGTTGGTCATACTGCTGTCCATCGCGTTCCTGACGACGCTCTACCACGTGTCCGTGCCCGTCCGTTCGCCGTGGCTGGAGGACGTCCCCGGGGCGCTCGTGGCACTCGCGATGTGGGTGATGGGCAGCTTCCTGCTGCGGATCTACCTCACCAGCACGGTCGAAGGCCCCACGATCTACGGTTCGTTGGCCGCACCCATCGCCGTCCTGCTCTGGATAGGCATCTCCGCCTTCGCCGTACTCGTCGGCGCCGCGGTGAACGCCGCGATCGACCATGTGTGGCCGTCCCTGGCCACGGCCGCGGCACGCGCGGCCACGGACCGGGCGCGCGCTGCGCAGGCCGCCGAACTCGTCGCCCGGGCCCAGACCGCGCACTGGGAGGCCTACGCGGACGACGAGGAGGACGTCTGCATGCCGTCCGAGTTCCCGGAGCGCTGGTCGCGTTTCCTGCCCCCGGACGATGTGAAGTCCCGGCTGCACGCGGGTCAGAACACGAAGAACACGAAGGATCCCCGGGACACGAGGGACGCACGGGACGCGAAGGACGCACGGGACGCGAAGGACACCAAGGACCTCGGGATATCCGGGAGGACCACCGGGGACCAGGAAGGCCGGTAGCCGTGCGACGCACCCCGGCCTCGCGGTCATGAGCGGGCGGTACACCGAGCGGGCGACCGCCTGGAGCGGTGCGCTCGTCTGGACCTGGCACGGGCCACGCGGCCCCGAGCGGCCGGTGCTGCCCGACGGCTGCATGGATCTGGTCTGGACGGCCGGCCGGCTGCTCGTCGCGGGACCGGACACCCACGCCGTCCGGGTGACGGACACCGGCGACGGGCTCCGCGCGGGCATCCGGTTCGCCCCCGGTACGGCGCCCGCGCTCCTCGGCGTACCGGCGTGCGAACTCCGCGACCGGCGGGTCACCCTCGACACGGTCTGGCGGGGTGCGGAGGTCCGCAGGCTCACCGAACGGATCGCGGAGGCCGGCGACCCGGCCGCGGCGCTGGAGGGCGTCGTCCGGAGCAGGGCGGCCGGCACGGACCCGCCGGACCCGCTCATGGTGTCTGTCGCCGCCCGGCTGGAGCGGGGGCACTCCGTCGCCGCCACCGCCCGCGCCGCCGGTCTCGGCGCCCGCCAGCTGCATCGCCGCTCCTTGACCGCGTTCGGCTACGGGCCCAAGACGCTGGCCAGGATCCTGCGGCTGCAACGGGCCCTGGCACTCGTACGGGCCGGGACGCCCTACGCCGAGGCCGCGCACGCCGCGGGCTGCACCGATCAGGCCCACCTGGCCCGTGAGGTGCGGGACCTGACCGGTACGACGCTCGGCGGCTATCTGGCCGGACTGGGTCAGGAGGCGCCGGGTGCGTCCGGTGCGCCGGGTGCGCTCGGTGCGAAGAGTGACACCGCGCAGCCGTCGGGGTCCAGGACGACCGCGTAACGCTGCCCCCAGACGGCGTCCCAGGGTTCGAGGTGGCCCTCGTGACCGGCAGCGGTCAGCTCCGCGTACACCGAGTCGACCTCCGCCGGGCCGTCGCAGAGGAACGCGAGGCCGAGCCGCTCGCCGCCCTTCGCCGCCGGGGTCCAGCCGGGGTCGAAGGAACGGACGACGTCCTCGGTGTCCCACAGCAGCCGCTGCCCGCCCGGGAGGGTCACCTCGACATGGGGTGCGGATTCGGCGCCCGCCGGGATGTCGAGTCCGAGCCTGCGGTAGAAGGCGAGCGAGGCGGCCAGGTCGGCGGTGGTCACGGAGATCGCGTCGAGTCGTGGAGTCATGGTCCGAACCTAGGCGGGCGGATCCGCGCTGTCTTGTACGGAACGGTCATCTGTGCGGGTGCGGGTGCGGGTGCGAGTACGGATACGGGCGCGGCGGGCGGCGGTCGGGGCCGCCCGCCGCACCCCGTCTCACAGGCCCACGCACGCCTCCGGCGAGGTGCCCGGGTCCGTCAGTTCCAGGCCCAGCTGGGCCCGTTCCGTCAGCCAGCGGGTCGGGCGGTGGCGCGGGTCGCCGGTCGTGGCGTGCAGGGCGCGCTGCAGCTCCAGCATCCGGGCGGCGCCGATGCGGTCACCCCAGGCCAGCGGCCCCACCGGGTAGCCGAGTCCGGTCGTCACCGCCAGATCGATGTCCGCCGGGGTGGCGAGCGAGCGCTCCGCGATCGACGCGGCCACGGACACCACCGACGAGAGCAGCCGCTGTGCCACCGAGCCCGCCGTGTCCCGGACCACGGACACGGCGTACGGCTCCTCGCCGTCCGCCGCGCGGGCCAGCACCGCGCGGGCGTCCCGCGCGGCGGCCGGGTCCGCGGCGGGTGTCACCGCGAGCACCCGGCGGCGCCCCGCCGCGGGCAGCGGGTCCACACCGAAGGTGCGCCCGGCGGGCAGCCGCAGCGAGGCCACGGCCGCAGCCACGGTGGTCCCCCAGACCGGCACCAGCACGATCGCGCCGGCCGACGGCTCGGCGCCGGTCTCGACACAGGCCCCCGCGGCGGCCAGGGCCTCGCGCAGCGCGGCGGAGCCGGGCACCTCGGGGCCGGCCACGAACAGCGGCCGGTCCGCGTCGCCGGTCACCGCGGGTTCGGCCGCCGGTGACGGGTCCTCGGCGCCGTACGCGAACCAGCCCCGCCCGGTCTTGCGCCCGTGCAGTCCCGCGGTCACCCGGTTCGGGGTCAGGTACGAGGGACGGAGCCGGTCCTCGTGGCGGAAGCCCTGCCAGATGGAATCGATCACCGCCGCCGTCACGTCGAGCCCGGTGAGGTCCATCAGCTCGAACGGGCCCATCCGCAGCCCCAGCACGTCCCGGGCGATGCGGTCGATGCCGGCGGGGTCGGTCACCGACTCCTCCAGCAGGGCCAGCGCCTCCGTCACCAGACCGCGTCCGGCGTGGTTGACCAGGAAGCCCGGGGTGTCGGCGACCGTGACCGCGCGGTGGCCGCAGCTCTCGACCAGCGCGGTGAGCGCCGGCGGGATCTCCGGACGCGTCGCGGCACCCGGCACGACCTCGACGATCCTCATCAGCGGTACGGGGTTGAAGAAGTGCAGCCCCGCCAGCCGCGCCGGGTCCGCCAGCGTGGCCGCGATCGCGGTCACCGACAGGGACGAGGTGTTGGTCGCGAAGACCGCGGAGGCCGGCAGCACCTGCTCCAGCTTCCCGAACACCTCCGCCTTGGTGTCCAGGTCCTCCCGCACGGCCTCGACGACCAACTCGACGTCCGGTCCCGGCGCCCACGGGTCCTTGAGCGGGACCAGCCGCTCCAGGGCCGCGTCCCGGTCCCCGGCGGACATCCGCCCCTTGTCGACCGCGCGCTCCAGCATGGACCGTACGAAGCCGACGGCCACTGTCACCGCCTCCGGCCGGACGTCGCACAGCTCGACGGTGTGTCCGCCGGCCGCCGCCCACTGGGCGATACCGCGGCCCATGGCTCCGGCTCCGACGATCCTGATACGCATGGCAGTTACGGTCCTCTCGGGGGTGGGGATC
The DNA here is from genome assembly GCF_042717325.1 of Streptomyces sp. NPDC058637. Classification (NCBI taxonomy): domain Bacteria; kingdom Bacillati; phylum Actinomycetota; class Actinomycetes; order Kitasatosporales; family Streptomycetaceae; genus Streptomyces; species Streptomyces sp. NPDC058637. The sequence goes on from NZ_JBHXRD010000017.1 coordinate 150,748, forward strand.
GGCGGAGTGGCTCTCCGGGATCGGTGGACTGCTCTCCGGACCGGCTGACCGCTCTCCGGGACCGGGGGTGTCCTCAGCGAAGATAGACGCGGCCGGGGTCGACGTCCTCCCGCAGGAGCCGGAGCTCCGCGGCGGTCGGTGGCGGTACGGTCCCGACCTCGTCAGCCACCTCCAGGTCCCAGCCGGTCGCCTCCCGGACCTGCTCGACCGTGACACCCGGGTGCACGGCGATCAGCCGCAGCTCCTCGCCGACGCCCGCGCGGGCCAGGATGCCCAGCTCCGTGATGACCCGGGTGACGCCGACACCCAGCGGCCGGATGCCCTCCGCGAGCGCGCGGTCCGGGCCCGGAGTCGTGCAGAAGTCCAGCGACTCCGTGAAGGAGCGCGGATTATGACGGCGCATCACCACGAATACCTCACGGGAGTTGGCCATCACCTCGATACCGCCGCCCGATCCGGGCAGCCGCACCTGAGGGCTCTCCCAGTCGCCGATCACGGAGGTGTTCAGATTGCCCCACCGGTCGATCTGCGCGGCGCCCAGGAAGCCCACGTCGATGTGGCCGCCCTGCAGCACACAGCCGAACAGCGCCGGCATGGACAGCACGGCCTCCGCGCCGGAGATGAGCACGGCGTCGGCGATGGTCTCCGGCAGGTGCGAGGGGTGCGCGCCGCAGACCCCGGACTCGTACACCACCTCGATCTGCGGGGCGACCGTCAGATGGGCCAGCTCGGTGGCGAGCGTCGGCAGCCCGATTCCGGCGAACACCGTGCGGCGCGCGGCCAGTTCCCGGGAGGCGACGACGGACAGCAGCTCCGAGGACGTGACGGCGTCCGGCCGGTCGGTGGTGGTGGTGGTCGTCATGGCCCGCTCCTCGTCGTGGTCGGTGATTTCGGGGTCCGTCGCTCCGCGGCCCGCGCTCACAGCCGCCGTCCGTAGTTCACCGGCTCGCTCAGCGCCTCGCCCACCGCGAGGCCCGCCCAGAAGTCCTCGCCCTGCCTGGCGACGTACTCGGCGTGGTCGGCCGTTCCGTACACCCACTCCGCCAGCCAGGCCCGCAGCCGCTCCGGGTCCTTGCTGATGTGCGACCAGGCCCGGTAGAAGTCGTTGTCGCGGTCGTAGTAGCCCTGGGCGAAGGACGGGTGCGCGCCGCGCGGGCACACCACGACGGCGTCGACGGCGTGGGAGGGGACCAGCGTGCGGTTGGGGTCCGAGCGGACCACCTCGTCCCCGACGATCTCCTCCACCACGACGATCGCCTTGTCCGCGGCGTACACCGCCTCCGCCTGGATGCCCGTGAGCCCCCAGATCTGGGTGTTGCCCCGGCGGTCGGCCCGCTGCGCGTGGATGATCGTCACATCCGGGTTCACCGGCGGTACGACGTAGATCTGCTCCGGCTCGCCGTCCGGGCCCGGATAGGGCGACGTCACCTTGCGCAGGGCGCTGTTGACGGACGGCAGATCGCTGCCGCCGTAGCTGCGCAGCGGATAGAACGGCAGCCGCTGCGATCCGGCGAGGTAGCGGCAGACCATGCCGTAGTGGCTGTACTCCTCGAAGGCGAGCGGCTCAGGGTCCGCGCGCTCGATCCTGCGCCGGAGCTCACCGAGCGAACCGGCCGAGGAGTTGCCCACGAAGGAGGAGACCAGCCGCGAGACGCAGCCCGCCGCGAGCATCTGGTCCACCACGATGTCCGCGGTCATCCGGACGACCGTGAGGTCGCGGCGCCCCTGGCGGATGATCTCGTGCCCGGCGGCGGTCGGGACGAGATGGGTGAAGCCCTCCAGGCTGACGGTGGCGCCGTCGTGCACGAAGGCCGCGACGGCCTCCCGCATCGACATGACTTTGCTGGGCCCGTCGGCCGTATCCGTCCGTTCCACGGTGCTCCTCGGCGAGGTGTGTGCTGGTCCGCACCACCGTGTCAGCGGCCATTGATTGCTGTCCAATACCAAATTAAGGTCGCATCCAGACCGCTGACTAATGAATGGACCGTCGTATGGAACTGCGTCATCTGGCCGCGTTCACCGCAGTGGCCGAGGAACTGCACTTCGGCCGCGCCGCCAAGCGGCTGCAGATGGCACAGCCGCCGCTCAGCCAGCAGATCAGGCAGCTGGAGAAGGAGCTCGGCGTCCAGCTCTTCGAACGCAACACCCGCTCGGTGCGGCTCACGAGCGCGGGGGAGTCCTTCCTCGAACCCGTACGGACGGTCCTGGAGGACCTCGACACGGCGGTACGGGCCGCCAAGGCCGCCGGACGCGGGGAGTACGGCCGGGTCACGATCGGCTTCGCCGGTGCCTCCAGCCACGAGACGCTGCCCCAGCTGACCCGGGCCGTCCGGGCGGCGCACCCCGCGCTGGAGCTGGTCATGAAAGGGCAGACGTACGCCAACGTCGCCCTGTCCCGGGTCGCCGACGGCTCCCTCGACCTGGGGTTCGTCCGGCTCCCCGTGACCCAGCCGGGCGTGGCCCACCGGGTGATCGACGAGGAGGAGCTGCTGTGCGCGCTGCCCTCCGACCACCGGCTGGCCACACTGGAGAGCATTCCGATCGGGATCCTCGCCGACGAACCCTTCGTCTCCTTCCCCGCCAACGCCGGATCCACCGTGCGCGACGCGATGGTGGACGCCTGCGAGGCCACCGGTTTCAATCCGCGCGTGGTGCAGGAGGCCCCCGACTCGTACACGATCCTGGCCCTCGTCGCCGCCGGCGTCGGCGTCACGCTCACCGTCTCCTCCGTCCGCCACATCCAGCAGAACGGGCTGGTCTACCGGCCCCTCGCGGGCCCGCCCATCCGGCGGCAGGCCGCGCTGGCCTGGCGTACGGACAACCCCTCCCCGGCCCTTGGCGCGGTACTCGCGGTCGCCGAGGAGGCCCTGCCCACCCCCGGAGCCTGATTGAGACGCGCAGCGTCTTGAAGACCGGTGAACTCGATATTGGACCGACTCAGTCATCGAGTGCGAAGGTCACCCCACACACCCGAACCGCCGAAAGGTGTCCCCCGTGCCCGACCAGATCGATGTCGTCATCTGCGAACCGCTGCGCACCCCCATCGGGCGTTTCGGCGGAGCCTTCGCCCAGCAGACGCCCGCCGCGCTCGCCGCACGCGTCATCGCCGAGGTCGTCGCCCGCACGGGAATCGACCCCGGCCGGGTCGACGAGGTGATCCTCGGACACGCCTACCCCACATCCGAGGCCCCGGCCATCGGCCGTGTCGCCGCCCTGGACGCCGGACTCCCCGACTCCGTCACCGGCATCCAGATCGACCGGCGCTGCGGCTCCGGCCTCCAGGCCGTCCTCGACGCGGCCATGCAGATCAGGGCCGGATTCAGTGACGTCGTCATCGCGGGCGGCGTCGACGTCATGAGCGCCGCCCCCTACTACACGCACGACGGCCGATGGGGCATCAAGGGCCCCGGCCTGCAGCTCCACGACTCGCTGGCCCGTGGCCGGGTCACCGCGGGCGGCGTCAACCACCCCGTGCCCGGCGGCATGATCGAGACCGCGGAGAACCTGCGCCGCGCCTACTCCGTCAGCCGCGCCGACCAGGACGCCCTCGCCCTGCGCTCGCAGGCCCGCGCCGCCCGTGCCGTGCGGGAGGGGCGCTACGCGGCGGAGACCGTCCCCGTCACCGTCCGCACCCGCAAGGGCGAGACGGTCGTCACCGCCGACGAGCACCCCCGCCCCGACACGACCGCCGAGCAACTCGCCGCGCTGCGCCCCATCATGGGCAAGTCCGATCCGGAGGCGACCGTCACCGCGGGCAACGCCAGCGGTCAGAACGACGCGGCCGCCGCCTGCCTCGTCACCGGCGCCGCCACCGCCGAACGGCTCGGACTCACCCCGCTCGTCCGGCTCGTCTCCTTCGCCCGGGCCGGCGTCCCCGCCGCCACCATGGGCCTCGGCCCCGTACCCGCCACCCACGCGGCCCTCGGCCGGGCCGGGCTCACCCTCGCCGACCTCGACCTGATCGAGATCAACGAGGCCTTCGCCGCCCAGGTCCTGGCCTGCACCCGGGAACTGGGCCTCGGCGAGAGGGACCATGAGCAGCGGATCAACGTCAACGGATCCGGGGTCTCGCTCGGCCACCCCGTCGGCGCGACCGGTGCCCGCATCCTCGCCACGCTCAGCCGCGAGATGCACCGCAGCGAGGCCCGCTACGGCCTGGAGACCATGTGCATCGGCGGGGGCCAGGGCCTCGCCGCGGTCTTCGAACGCGTCACCGCCTGACCCTCCCCACGTCACCCCCGTCCCCCTGTTCCGTCCCCTCCCCTTCCCGGCGTGACCCTCCGCGTCCCGGGCGACGCCTCGGTCCGCCATGCCCTCATCCGCTTGATCAACCATGTTTCCGGGAGCCACCCATGAGTGCGTCCACCGCAACCGCACGCGAGAAGACGAAAGCCGCCAACCGTGCCGGGTTCGGAGCCTTCATCGGCTCCACCATCGAGTGGTTCGACTTCTACATCTACGGAACCGCGGCGGCGCTCGTCTTCGACAAGGTCTTCTTCCCCGAACTCGAAGGCCCCATAGGCACCCTGGTCGCCTTCGCCACCTTCTGGGTCGGCTTCCTCGCCCGCCCGATCGGCGGCATCATCTTCGGCCACTACGGCGACCGTCTCGGCCGCAAGAAGACCCTCGTCATCACGCTGCTGATGATGGGCATCTCCACCACCGCGATCGGTATGCTCCCGGGCTACGCCTCCATCGGCATCGCGGCCCCGATCCTGCTGGTCTGCATCCGCATGATCCAGGGCATCGGCCTCGGCGGGGAGTGGGGCGGCTCCGTCCTGATCGCCTCCGAGCACGCCCCCAAGGGCAAGTCGGTGCTGTACGGGGCGTTCGCCCAGCAGGGCTCACCCGTCGGCAACACCCTCTCCACCCTGAGCTTCCTCGCCATCAGCCAGCTGCCCGACGAGGCGTTCGTCTCCTGGGGCTGGCGGGTGCCCTTCCTCGCCTCGGCCGCCCTCGTCATCGTGGGGCTCCTGGTCCGGCTGAAGGTCTCCGAGTCCCCGGCCATGGCCAAGCTCATCGAGAAGAAGGAAGTCGTCAAGCTCCCGCTGACCGAGGTCCTGCGCAGCCACCCCATGCTGATCGTCCTCGGTATCGGCGCCTGCACGATCGGCCTGTCGGCGACGTACTTCAAGTCGACGTTCGCCCTGTCCTGGGCCACCACGTCACTCGACTTCGACCGCAGCTCGTTCCTGACGATCATCCTCGTCGCCAACATCACCCAGATCCTCGTCCAGCCCTTCGGCGCCGTCATCGCCACCCGGATGAGGAGCTGGTCCCGCGCGGTGACCTTGATGCTGGTGCCCGAGCTGATCCTGATGCCGGTGATGTTCATCCTCATCAGCACCGGCGACTACGGCCTCGCGATGCTCGGTGTCGCCGTCGCCACCATCCCGCACTGCCTCTACTACGCGGCCCTCGCCGGCATGCTCGCCAGCCGCTTCCCCGCCCATCTGCGCTACACCGGCATCTCGCTCTGCTACCAGCTGTGCGGCACCCTGCTCGGCGGGACGACCCCGATCATCGGCCAGTTCCTGCTCAACCGGACGGGCTCGATCACCGCCGTCATCGCGTACGCCGTCTTCCAGGTGGCACTCACCCTGGGCTGCATGCTCCTGCTGCTCAAGCGCCCCAACCACGACGAGCTGGCCGCCGAGCCGGTCACCGCCCCGCGCACCGCCCCCGTCACCGTCTGACCCCGCCCGCGAGCAGAAACGGAGCACCGCCCCATGCCCCTGACCGTGCACGGCATCCCGGAGATCCTCACCCTCGGCGGACGCGACCTCGGGCACTCCGGCTGGAAGGAGATCACCCAGGAGCTCATCGACACGTACGCGCACGTCTCCGGGGACCACCAGTGGATCCACACCGACGTCGAACGCGCCGCGAACGGCCCGTACGGACGCACCATCGCCCACGGCTACATGGTCCTGAGCTGGGGCATCCCGATGTTCGGCGAACTGCTCCAGGTCAGCGGTGTGGGACGCGCGCTCAACTACGGGGTCGACCGGGTCAGGTATCCGGCGCCCGTCCCCGTCGGCAGCCGCGTACGCCTGCACGCGGCCGTCACCGGGGTCACGGAGGTCGCGCGGGGCGGGGTGCGGATGACCCGGGCGTTCACCTTCGAGCTCGAAGGTTCGCAGAAGCCGGCCTGTGTCGCGGAGTCGCTGACGCACTTCTATCCCTGACACGCTCGTGTCCCTGACGCACTCGTGTCCCTGACGCGCTCGTGTCCCTGGCGGCCGCGGACGGCGTGCGGGGCGACGGAGGCCGACGCGGCGGCTGGACGCGGTGGAGACGGCCGGGATCGCGGCGTACCTGGACCGCGCGGGCCTGTCCCGCCCGTAGGGGTCTTCCGCACGCGGAGAGAGGGGCGCCCCGCGGCGTTAGGGGGTGCCCGGCGGCCCGGGGCCGTGTAGGCGGCGGTTTTGGGGGACCGCG
>NZ_JBHXRD010000018.1:0-98681 GCF_042717325.1 Streptomyces sp. NPDC058637
CCACCCCTGCGACGACTGTAAAAGCCGGAGCCGGCCCCCGTCTACACCTGTCCCCCACCGGGGGGCGTGGCCCGGGCACTTTATAACCCCGCCGCACTGTACTCCGGCGTGCCGCCCCCCGGCCTTGGGGGCGGCGCCACGGCTGACATCTGCTCAGACCTGGTCGAAGGCGTTCGAGTTCTACACAGAGGACGGCGGCAAGTCGTCCCCGACACCCGCAACGGCATCGGCATCGGCATCGGCAGGGCCGCGTTCGACCGGGCGATGGACTTCCAGTCCAGCGACCTGTGCCTGAACGTCCACTCCACGTCCAACGACTGGCGCGCGCTGGCGGGGCGTCCCGCCGCGTCGTGGAGGTGACGTTGCTGAGGCCGGCCCACAGCCGTCCGGAGTGGTGTCGCTCAGGACACCTTCGAAAAGGCCCAGGTCTGGATGGCCCCGGACGCCCCCGGGCGCTGGGCGAGCAGTGCGCTGTCAGCGGTGGACGGTGCGGTCAGGAGCAGGCCGCTGGACTGGGCGGTAAGGGTGTAGCCGCCGTCCTTGGCGGTGGCGATCCAGCGTTGGTTGGGCGCGCCGCTGCATTGCCATTGGCCAGCGCGGACGAGCCGGTTCGGAGGCGGTAGCCACCGGCGTCGGCGCGGGAGGTGGCCGTACCGGGTGCGGTGAGCCTGGGGTCGGTGGTCACCTTGCGGGTGTCTGCTGGCTCTCCGGTGGGGTGGTCGCCGTAGAAGATGTTCGCGTCGAAGGTGAGGGGGCTCGTGTTGATGTAGCTGGCCTGGGAGGTGGCCACGTAGAAGATGTTGTTGCGGAAGGCGGCGATATCTCCGGTGGAGCCGTTGCCGTTGTTGATGATGTCGACCGGCTTGGATAGATAGAAGGTGTTGTTGTAGATCTGCGTGTTGTTCGTTTTGGCGCAGACCATGTCGAAGAGTTGTCCGCCGTCGTTCTGGCTGATGTTGTAGCGCACGATGTTGTCGGCGCTCGTGGAGCCGGAACCGTTGCACCTCGCCTCCGATGTTGGAGACGGTGTTGTTGCGGATCATGACGCGGGTCTGCGGCGTCCATGTCGCTCAGGTGGCACCGCAGTTTGGGTTGTTCAGCTCCGGGCGCTGCATCCAGCGGTCGCCCGGGTCGCCGCCCCGGCGGTGGTTTCAACGGTTCCCGCAGCAGCCGTGCAGGTGTCAGAGGGAGCCAGGGCTGTCGGTGGCGTCGGCCGTGCGGGTCCCGGCCCTCGGGTGTGGGCAGGCGGACGGGGACCGTGTGGCCTCCCGGGGTCGTTGCCCGACCGACGCTCCGACCTGAGTGACGGCGACGTGGCACTCGGCATGACGCCCCTTCCGACTTCGGGGCACCCCGTTGCTGCACCGTTGGAAGCCCGGGTCGCGGAGGGCCGGGGGCCAGCGGTCTGCCAGACTGCGCACCGGTTGTCGTACAGATCTGAAACGAGTGCAGGGGCATGACCGACCACCGGCGCACCGACCCGAAGCAGCGACCGCGGCCGGAGCGGGCCCGGTGGCGCCGCCGACAGCGACGGACGCACCGACGCGCTGCTGACCGCGGCCCTGCGCGACGGCGGTGATGCGGGCGCGGTCGAGGAGCTCTACCGCCGTCACGCCGATGTCGTTCTCGCGTACGCCCGCGCTTGCTGCCGCGACCCGCACACCGCCGAGGACATGGCCTCGGAGGCGTTCACGCGCACCGTGCAGGCGGTGCGCGATGGCCAGGGCTGAGCGACGATCATGAAGTTGTCTTGCAGTCCGGGGAGCAAACGGGTGATCTCAGGACCACCACGGTGGTGCCCACTCATCCGAGGGGAACGCTCCCAGTACGAGGTAGACCTGGATTTCCTGCTGGACTACGGCCACCTCGCAGCACGCCCCTGCCCGACCAAAGGGCCGGGCAGGGGGCGGCGCAGAGCCGGACGGCAGCTCCCGGTAGGGCGGGACCGGCCGTCAGTCCTTGGCGATGGCCACGCCGAGGAAGATCCCCACCACCAGCGCGACGCTGCCGACGGCCATGACCGACCACGTCCCCGCCTGCGTCGCGCCGAACGTCGAGGTCATCCCCGCCTGGGTCGCCGCCTGCGTGGCCTGCGCCCCGGCCATGGCCGCCTCCTGAACGGCCAGACCCGTCTCCAGTGTCTGAACCTTGCTCTCGAGCTCGGACTGCTCCATCGTGCGGTTCCTCTCTCACGGCGTGCCGGCCGATCCGGCACCACCGTCCATCGGTTCCCCGCCCCGACGCCACTTCCTCGATGGCCACCCGGTGTGCACCCGTTTGCCAACGGCGCACGCACTGCTCGGCGTAGCTGCTCTCGCATCACGGCATCTGCCAGGGCTCGGAGCCGTGCAGTCCAGGTCCGCGTCCTCGTCGGCCAGGGCCCGAACCCTGGCCGCTCAACATCCGGCCGCATACGCCTGCTGGGACATACTGAACCATCCGGAGATCGGCGACACCCGGCGTAGATACGGAAGTGCGGGAGGTAGCGGCGCAGCGTGGAGGGGCTGACGGGTGCTTCGTCGCGGCCGGTCATGCCGTTGTCGGCGAGGTGCTGGGACAGGGCGGTATCGCGCGGCTCGTGTGCGTACTGCTGGATGTACCGGGTCCAGGCAAGGTAGTACCGGTCCACCGTGGTGAGCGGTTCGACCGGATCGGTGTCCGGCCCGGGCGCCGGCTCAGGGGCCAGGTCAGATTCTGGTGCGGGCTCGGGGCGTCACCTTCAGGTACAGGCGTCGCTGCCGACTGGAAGTTGAGCTCGGGCATCGCCGCAGCTGCGGGTGGGGCGGGTGGCGGGAGCGGGCTCGGCGTCTGCTTGTTCCCGGAGCCCGTCGGCCTCGATCGTCTTCGTGAGGTTGACGCTTTCGGGACCAGGGCTGTTTCGATGCTCGACTTCCTGCTTCCCATGCGGCGCGGGCCGGCCGGAGTCGAGTACCGCGGTGACGGTACGGCGTTCGGGGGCCAGCGCCAGGGCTCGGCGCAGCGTCGGCTCGAAGGCGTTGAAGGAGCCAGTCGGGTGCCCCAAGGAGGTTGTGTTCTGAGGGGTCTCGGTTGCCCAGGTGTGCCCGGCGGGCGACGGACTGATCTTGGGTTGTGCGTGTGGCGGCTCGGTAGCCACCGATTCCGGGGCCCGGGGTGCGGGCACGAGCGGGCGCGGACCACGGCCGCGTTGCGGGTCAGGGTCATTGGGACCATCCTCGCAGGCACGGGGAGCAGGTCGGACCGGCGAGGAGATCCGGAACCGGGATGGGACCATCCCCGCAGGCGCGGGGAGCAGGCAGCAGTCAAGTACCGTTGCGGGCGAACACGAGGACCATCCCCGCGGGCGCGGGGAGCAGACTCAGTGACCTGCAGGTTTACCCGCCCCTACGTCGATTCTCAAGCACTTTCACCGATTCGGGCATAGCGGAAATATTCACCATCTCCTCAAACTGACAGCATCTGACTGCCGACTCCACCCGGCTTTCCATAGCTACTCGGAGAGATCGGGCCGCCAGCTCTCACGTATCACTCGGCGAGTCATCGTTCAGAGCAGCCTTCGGATACGGCAGCAACACGGCACCCGCGCCCGGCAACCGATCCACCCACCGCGATCGTTGGGGCTTTCCTGGCCGGCGGTGAAGTCGGCCAGGATGTTGGTTAAGCGCCAGCGGTGTGCCGGGGCTTCTCGCAAGCTACTCTCCGTCGGCCCTTTCGCTGTCTGCCTTTTCCAATGGCGGACTTCACGAGGGCCCCGGAGCCTGACGACTTCGACGCCCAGCCCGGCCGTCCCGGCGACCTGCCGGGCGTAGCGGGGGCGGTTGGCCCGGTATTTGCGGATGGCGGTGCGCAGGAGTGATCGGCGGGCGAAGAATGCTGTGGACCATGTCAGGCGTCTGGCCTGCGCGCTGTCCTCGTGGCCTGCGAGTTGGCGCAGACTGCGGCGGACGATTCGGTACAGGATCAGGAGCAGGGCGAAGGTCTGCTCCACGACGTAGCGGAGCTTGCCCATGCCCTTGATGTTCGGGGCTCCTTTGCGGGAGATGACGGGCAGGATCCGGCGTTTACGCAGTTCATCGCGGTTGGGGTTGGACTCGTAGCCCTTGTCCCCGAGCAAAGCCTCGGGACGTCGGCGGGGCCGGCCGGGACGACCTGCCACGGGTGGGATGCCGTCGACCAGGGCGAGGGTCTGGGTGACGTCGTTGACGTTCGCCGCGGTCGTGATGACTTTGAGCGGGGTGCCGCGTCCGTCGCAGATCAGGTGGTGTTTGCTGCCTGTCTTCCGCCGGTCGACCGGCGACGGACCGGTGTCGGCGCCCCCTTTTTCGCCCGGATGTGGGAGCCGTCCACGCATGCTCTGGACCAGTCGAGGCGGCCGGCCGCGTTCAGCTCGGCGAGCAGGACGCGGTGCAGCTGGTCGAAGACCCCGCCCTTCTGCCACCGCTCCAGGCGCCGCCAGCAGGTCTGACCGGAGCCGTACCCCAGCTCAGGGGGCAGAAGTTGCCACGCGATGTCGTTGCAGAGCACGTACAGGATGCCTTGCAGGCACAGCCGGTCAGCTACAGGCCGCGGCCCTGGTGATCTCGTCGGCCAAGGGGGCAGCAGCGGCTCGATCAGTGCCCACAAGTCGTCAGCCACGATCCACGGTCGAGTACTCACACCACCACGAACGGCCGAATCGTCACACCGGTCACGGGTGACCAGGGCATGTAAAGGCCGAAGTTGTGGGTCACGGGCCACTCGTACCGTGACCGCCGGCACCGGGGTGGGCGGCGCGCGGCGCCACATCCTGGGAACGCTCGTACGGGCTGTCCTGCCTGCGGCTTTCCCTCAGAGGGGAACAATGTACGCGTCTCCCGGCAGACGGTGAGCTTTGTTCTGGAGATCCAGAACAAGACGGTTTACCTAGTGCTACCGTCCGGCCGCGTCGCGTGCCGCTGACCTGGGCTTTCCCCTGGGCGGAAACGATGTATCGCCCACCGAGGGCTGATTCTCCTCGGGGGATACCCACGAGCCGGACTCGGCATCAGATCTCCCGACATTTCTTGGCGGCCCTGGCAGCCCGCCTACCCGTGCTGACGCCGGGTGCAGGGCGGTGACATATCCGCGCTGACGCGAGTGCTCGGGCCCCGTACGCTCACGATGCAACCCCGGCGCCGGTGTACGTGACTTCGGCTTGTCGGGCTTCGAACACGCCGCCGCGCCTCGGGAACGCCGCGAAAGGACGGCACGGAGTATCGTGCCGTCCTCTCAGAAGCGCAGGTCAGCGGATGGTGGTGACCCGGTGCTCCTTGAGAGCGGCGCAGTTGGAGCCGCCCACAGATACGTACACGTTTTTGATGCTGCCGCCCCAGTCGACGCAGTGACCCTTGCCGTAGACGTAGGCCGGCCCCGCGTACGAGGTGTACCGCCCGTAGTCCTCCGCCGCGTCCCCGGTGTCAGGAACCTGGATCCAGGTGCCCATGTCCACGCCGGTACCCGGGTTGTTCCGGATGGTCGCGACGCAGTTCTCGCCGTTCGCGGCGTTGTACGTCAGGTAGACGGTGCCCAGTGAGCCGACGGGCGCCGAATTCACTGTCTTGTAGGCCTCACCGCAAACCTTCTGCGGCGTAGTGTTCGGCGCGGCGGAGGCGGGCGCCGCCAACGCGGTCATGCTCCCCACAGCCAGGGCGGTGAAGGCCGCCGCAGTCAGAACGGAACGGTTGAACTTCATGACTTACCCCTTGTGATCTCAGGAGTGGTCGCTCCTGCCAGATAAGACCCACAGGACAACGCAATGGTTGTATCCGTCGGGAGCCGTGTTTCAACCGAACATGATCGCTTTATCTCTGCTGGTCAGACACGTTCTCGCTTCTGGCAAGGGAGTAATGCGCGTCTTGTCCACGCGACGCGAGCAAGGCGTGAACAAGGCGTGAGCGAGGAGTGCGCGACGGGGTCGGTACCCGGAAATGCCGGAAGAGCGTCAGACAAGGGCTCGCGCGCGGCTGGAAAGGCTGCGGCGGGAACCCCCCGGCCACCCCCCGGTCCCCAGATCGTCGCAGCGGCCTGAGGGGTCGTCTCGCTTGGGGGCGAAGCGCGGTGCACGCGGTGAACCAGGGGCGTGCCGATGCCGTTCAGGCGAGGGACACGCCCGCGTGTCCCGAACCCGACAGCGGGGCGACGACCTGTACGCCTCCCTTCCATCCCAAGAGCTCGTAACACGATCATGGGTGGGTTTTCTTGAGGCGTGTAGCAGATGAGGCTGCAGGCGAGGGAGACGAAGGCGTCGTGGAGTTCGGTGCGGCGTTCCCATCGGACGGCGAGGCGTTTGAAGTGGTGGAGCAGGGCGAAGGTCTGCTCCACCACGTAGCGGAGCTTGCCAATGCCCCTTGATGTTCGGTGATCCCTTGCGGGAGATGACGGGCAGGATCCGACGACGACGCAGCGCGTCGCGGTGGGTGTTGGAGTCATATCCCTGAGCAGGGCTTCAGGTCGGCGGCGGGGCCGGCCGGGGCGGCCGGCGACAGGCGGGATGCCGTCGACGAGGGCGAGGGTCTGGGTGATGTCGTTGACGTTGGCCGCGGTGGTGATGACTTTGAGTGGGGTGCCGCGTCCGTCGCAGATCAGGTGGTGTGCTGCCCGTCTTCCGCCGGTCGACCGGCGACGGACCGGTGTCTGCGCCCCCTTTTTCGCGCGGATGTGAGAACCATCCACGCAAGCCCGCGACCAGTCGAGCTCGCCGGCCGCGTGGAGCTCCGCGAGCAGGACCCGGTGCAGCCGGTCGAAGACCCCTGCCTTTGCCACCGGTCCAGGCGGCGCCAGCACGTCTGCCCCGAGCCGAACCCCAGCTCCAAGGGCAGAAGTTGCCAGGCTATGTCGTTGTAGAGAACGAACAGGATGCCCTGGAGACAGAGCCGGTCCGACACCGGCCGAGGCCCCGGTAACCGCTCCGGCCACGGCGGCAACAACGGCTCGATCAGCGCCCACAACTCATCGTCCACGATCCACGGTCGAGTACCCACACCATCACGAACGGCCGAATCGGCACACCGGTAACGCCCAACCAGGGCATCTCAACAAGATCGTGTTACGAGCTCCAAGGGAGCCATCGGTAGGAAATGCGGCAGCAAATGGACCCTCTCCTCTCGCGGGGCGCAATGGGGAGCCGGAGTCTGGCCAGACTCAAGCCATGGGACCAGACAACTCCGCACAGCATGCGCGCCACGAGATCCGCCTTGCCCTGGTAATGAACGGTGGGGTAAGTCTCGCTGTTTGGATAGGAGGGGTCACTCATGAACTCGATCTGCTGCGCCGAGCGTCGCAACGGCTCCCCTTGCCTGGCGTACAGGCGGAGGAAGAAGGGAGGGGCGACCGCGTGCAGAAGATCTGGGGCGAGGTACTCTCAGCGGCCGGTGCGCAGGTGAACGTTGATGTCGTTTCCGGGACATCGGCTGGTGGGCTGAATGGGATGTTGCTAGCGACAGCGATCGCACGGGGCAGGGCGCTACCGAACCTGCGTGACACGTGGGAGAAGTCTGCCGCTTTGGACCATCTACTTGAGTCGCCGTCGAAGACAAGTGTCTTCAACGGTGAAGTTTTTACCACCGATGTTCAAGAGGCCATCAACGAGATCGACAGATCCGAGACATGTTCCCGCGCACCGGTTGACTTGTTCGTTACCGCCACCGCTTTGGACGGCCGCGAGCTTCGGCATAGCGACAGTTTCGGCAACCCGTTCGACGTTCCGGACCACCGTCGGATCTACCTATTCCGCTATGGACAGCGGGTGGGATATAAGCGGGGTGACGACAACAGATGGCACGTCACGGAAGATGAGCCGGACGACTTCACACCGGACTCCACAGATTTGCTAGCCCTGGCCGCCCGAGCATCTGCTGGCTACCCGGCGGCTTTTCCCCCTGTCAGCGAGCTGCCACTGCTCGGTCATCGTCTGCGCCCCCGGCACGCACTCGATTTCCCGGCAAGTTGCGTTATGGACGGAGGCGTTCTCAACAATGCCCCGTTCGAGCCGGTACTCGAGGCCATTACCAACCGAGCCGTTGTGCATAGCCCAGTCCGGCGCGTGCTCGTCTATGTTGTGCCGTCCGTGGGCATGACCGAACCCAACCCGCAGGACGGGGAGTGCGAAGAAACCCCCGTCCTCGACGTCACACTGAACGCCATCCGATATCCCGGAGAAGCCGATCTGCGCTCCGGGACGGAGGAGATGTTGACCAGGCTTCGAAGCCGTAGCCAGAACGTGCAATCGGATCTGCTGTCCCGTGCAAGGCGGAGCAGCAAGCTGACAGGCCATCTGGAAGATTGCGCAGAAAAATTGCTCCCCGAGTACCGCCGCAACCGCACTCATGCCCTACTCACCGAGGTACGCCGCCGAATCGCTGGATCCGACACCGTGTCCTCGTTCGCCATGCCCAAGGACGACCCGGATGCCAGCGACCGGCTGTTGCGCAGTACCGAGGCGGGATACAACTGGGTTCCCCGCTGGGCTACCAATGAAATCACAGGCACGCGGGAATCATGGCGCTGGGGTATCTCCACCGCAGAGCGACTACTTCAGACTCTGAGCGTTAATCTTCGGCACAGTATCGAGGCCAGCGGCAGCTTTCGACAGAAGACCCTCACTTCAGAGCAAACTACGCTACTCCAGGGTGATCACCATGTCACCGAGTGTCTCCGCAGGACCCTGGCGATTGGTGAGGCGCTCGACGAACAGCTGCAGACCAGATACGGCACCGCAGGCGATGTCTGCGATGAGACGCTGGCTGCACTCATCCACGAGCTGTACGAGGATCTCAGCGTACCCAAGATGTTGGACGAGCTCGTCACATCAGCGAGCATGGCATTTGTAGAAGCACTCAAGCATGCCGGGATGGACACAGGCTGGAGTGCTCAAAAGGTCGTGTCGGTCTGTCTTGCCATCGAAGTCGTCACCCGCGTCTACAACACCCCGGCAAAACTCGTCGAACCGCTCCCGCCTGAGTTCCAGTTCCTCCGGCTTAGCCCGGACAACATGGGGCCGCTCTTCAACACGGACAACATTGCCAAGCTGGGTGAACGCAAGCTCTACGGTCTGCGGCTTATGCACTTCGGGGCCTTCGTCGATGCCAGTTGGCGAAGATCCGACTTCGCCTGGGGCCGCCTGGACGCGGCCCACCATCTGCTGTCCCTCTTCGACCAGCTCACCTCTAAGCAACGAGATGAATTCGAGGAGAGGCTTCATCGGGCAATCCTCAGAGCGGAGGCACCCGAGGATGCCGAAGGAACCGAAGGGGACGCCAGGGCCCTCCAATGGATGAGAAGACACCTCACCAAACTGAAGAAGTCGGACAGCGACATCCTAAAGGGTGTTGCCAAGTCCGTTGACGGTCAAAGAACCATGCGTCTCCTTATCGAAGCAGTCCTTCGCCTCATCGCGACGACGCTGCCACCGGGCAAGGACGAGGCCCCGGCGAAGCAGGCTGGGCGCCGAGCAGTCAACGTCGGGCGCACCGTCTTCGCCTCTAGAATTCCCTCTGAACCTCGCCCCGGCATCAGGATGCGGCTACTGCGCGCCGCCACGTTTCACCTGCGATCAAACACCCGCAAGGCCCGCGATGGTGACCCCATCAAGCTGCCCAGTGCCATTTGGGCATCGGCCAAACGCACTTTTGGCTGCGCAATCATGACTCTTGTGGGCATCAGCGTGCTGATCACGTGGCTGACGGTACGCTGACGACTCAGTGCGTCTTAGGGCTCGCAGATCTCTAACTCGTGGCTGTCACGGTGTTGGGGGTGGAGGGTGTAGTTCCAGTCGCCATGGAAGCGGTGCCGCTGCATGGGCAGGGCGTCGATGTCGCTGTCGGTGACCTTGATGCCGGTGTCGTAGGTGCCCGGGTCGAGTTCGGCGTGGACTGTCAGTCCGGTGTGGGTGGTGGTTGCCTTGATGCTGTTCACGATGACGTCATGGCTGGTCAGAGGTCTGCCTCGCCAGTTCATGGAGATGTGGGAGAACAGCCGGTGCTCGATCTTGTTCCACTTGGAGGTGCCCGGCGGCATGTGGCAGACCGTGATCTCCAAGCCTGTCTCGGCGGCCAGGGCAGCGAGTTCGGTCTTCCAGGCACGGGTGCGGTATCCGTTGGAGCCACCCGCGTCCGCGGTGATCAGCAACCGGGTGGCCTGCGGGTAGTCGCGATTGCCACGGTCCTGCCACCAGCGACGGATCGAGGCGACGGCGAACGCGGCAGTGTCGTGATCGGTGCCGACGTTGACCCAGCCGGTGTTCGCGGCGACGTCGTAGATCCCGTACGGGATCGCCTTGCCAGGTCCCTGCCGGTCAAGGAAGTCATGGGTCTTGACCTGGGTCGGCAGTCCCTTCGGCTGCCACTCTCGGCCCCCGTTCTTGTACTGGCCGATCAACTCCTTCTTCTTGGTGTCCACGCTGATCACCGGGTCGCCGGCGCCCATATGTTCCTTGGCCCAGTCGTTGATGTAGCGGAACTGGGCATCCCGGTCAGGATGCTGGGCTCCCTCGACGGTCTTGGCGTTGGCCTGGAGACTGAACCCCTCCTCCCGCAGCAGGTCGGCGACGGTATCCGCCGAGACGCGGTGGCCCTGCCTCGTGAGCTCGCCGGCGAGTCTGCGGGTGGACTTCGTCGTCCATCGCAGCGGCGACATCGGATCCCCGCGCATATCCGGCTCGACCAGAGCCAACAGCGCGGGCCGCAGTCCTGGATCCACCTCGGCCGCCCGCTTGCGCCCGCCACCGGGACGACGGACCCTGCCCAGCGGTTCCGCCCCTGCCTCCAGTTCGTCCACGCCTTTGCGCACGGTGGCCTCGCTGACATCGGCGGCCTGGGCGACTGCCCGGATACCGCCGTGGCCCAGAACCCGGGCTTCGGCTCCCATCAACAGACGACGCTGCCGCTCGTCAAGGTACGGGAACAACACCCCGAACTTCAGGCTGAGTTGACTGCGGACCTCACCGGATATGCGCATACCACACCAACGAGCCGAACCGCGGGAAGCAACACCTTGA
Organism: Streptomyces sp. NPDC058637; assembly: GCF_042717325.1. NCBI lineage: Bacteria > Bacillati > Actinomycetota > Actinomycetes > Kitasatosporales > Streptomycetaceae > Streptomyces > Streptomyces sp. NPDC058637. The sequence goes on from NZ_JBHXRD010000018.1 coordinate 10,991, forward strand.
TTCTCTGCGAGCCCTAAGGGCTCGTGCACGGTTAGCGGTGAGACGTCGATCTCTGGATCGGCGATCATGGTTGGAGCTGTAACCTTCCTCGGCGCTTCGTACACGCTCGTGCGGGACATCCGGCTGCTCCGCACCGGACCGACCGCCTGACGAGCAGCGCCGTTCCAACCAGCCCCGCCGGTCGTTGTTCGCGTGTGTCGTTGACTGACACACAGTGAGCGCGAATCGAGCCGATACTCCCATACCGGACACCGCGGCAGGGTTTGTGCCGAGATGCTCACGCCCGATCCTCCAGTGATCCCTGCGTCCCTCCCCGGCGAGCTGCTCGACCAGGCCACAGTGGATTACCTGCGGACCGGTGCCAGTGGGGGATGCTCATTCCCGGCGCCGCCGACAGCACTATCGGCACGATTCGCGTGTCCGTGCACGATGTCGGCGCCGACTGACCGGTCGCCAAGGGCAAGGGCAAGTCCGGCACCACCCGCACATCACGCCGAGCGTGCGGCGTTGCGTGCTGGGGAGGGCGCGTCGGTGACGCCTGGGTGACAGCCTCAGCGCCGACATGGGCTTCAGCAATCGCGGAATCCGTCACTACCTGCGCGGACGCGGGATCGCGCATGTGATCCCGGAGAGGAATGACCAGGCGGCCAACCGGCTGCGGCGCGGGAGCGTGGGCGGCCGACCGCCCGGCTTCGACAAGGAGCGCAACACCGTTGAGCGAGCCGTCAACAGGATGAAGCACTTGCGCGCGGTCGCGAGCAGATACGACAAGCGTGCCTGCATCTTCCTTGGGACCGTCACGCTGCGGCATGGGTGGTCCGGCTTCGCTCGTGAGCGCCAGAATCCGTACTCAGTCGTCTTCAGGCAGGTGGGAAGTAGACGGTCCCCGACCGCCAAGCTCCGTGCTCAGTCATCTCCGACTCGATGACGACGTCCTGAATCTCGGCAGGGCCCAACATTTCAATCGAATCGGCCAGGCTTCGCAAGAGCGTTGGGACGCTGTCGCAGCCCGGGCCTGCAGGGTTGCCCTGGGCGAAGTGGCGAACGGTCCAGTACATACTTCGGAGTGCTTGGCACGGCTTGATCGTAAGACCCGCTCCGGCCTGGAAAGAATCGATTGTATACCTGGTGACTCTGACTCGAGCAGAGGCGGAGGGGCATGCGTGGCCGACCATCGGGTAGTCGGCAGCGCAAGGCGTAACCGAGCGAAAAAGGGGTTGTTTCCTCATGTCCTCCTCCCTCGTCGAAACCGTCGACATCAAGGCCCCGGTCAGCGTCACCTGGGCTCTGTGGAGCGATGTGACGCGGTGGCCGGAGTTTCTGAGCCATGTGCGCCGGGTCGATTCGATAGACGAGCGCCGATTCTCCTGGCAGTTGTCCCTGCCGGGCGCCGACAAGAGCTTCGTCGCGGAGCTCACCGAAGTCGTCCCGCTGGACCGGATCGCCTGGAAGACGGTCTCCGGTGTGCATCACGCGGGCGTGGTCACCTTCCACCGGCTCGACGACACCTCCAGCCGGGTAGCCCTGCAGATCGAGTACGACCCCAGCGGATTCGTGGAGCACCTGGGTGCACTGACCAACCTCGACTCGGCGCTGGCCAACTACGACCTGGGCGAGTTTCAGAAGCTGGCCGAGTCCAGGGCGGCGGGTGATGGCTCTGGGGGCATGTGACCACGGCTCGCTGCCGGGGCGTGGAGTGCATCGCAGACGGTAACCGCTTGTGCGCACCGCCATAGTGCGCGCGCACGGGCGGTTCCGTCTGTTGCGGGCGTAGGCAGTCAGCGTCGTGACGGCGTGGAGGAACCGGGCCGGCGGGCGACCGGGTCGTCCGCCGGCCCGCCCTACCGGTGTCGGGTGGGCCATGGGTATCGGCCGCATCGTCGGCCCCGCGCGGCAAGCGGGAGCCTGCCTGGTCGGCCCGGCCGCCTGCGCCGAGCAGACCCGTGGCTTCGACCGGTGCCGAGGTGGCGTGGTTCCGTAAGCCGCTGTACCCCTCGCCGCTGAAGCAGAACCACCGCTGCCACCGCCAGGTCCTCGTCGTGGACGAGGAGACACCCTTCACCGGCGGCGTCGGCATCATCGAGGAATAGGGGAACTCGATCGTGCAGGTGGTGCGAGGCTCAGCCAGCTTCGGCTGGCCGGAAATGCAGACCCTGATCCGCGTCATGCTGGGAATCGGCGGAGGAACGCTTCCGGCTGGCCACCGTGGCGAGACGAACTTCAACCGGCGCTCCCTCGACCACGACGAAGAGGTCATGCTCGCAGTCCTGGACGAGGAGTCCACCGCGACGTTGGACGAGCACTTCGACCAGGGCATAGCCGTGAGCGAACCGATCCGGGAGGGCCGCTGGAAGAAGCGCTCGCTCGCGCAGCGCGCCCGGGTGACGGCCGTCCTGCCCATCCGCCGGTATCTGTGATCCCCGGCGACTGCCGTAGCGCGGCCCTTGTGAATCACCTAGCACAGTTGCCCAAGGGAAATTATCGTGACTCTGAGGACCGTAAAAAAATACATAAGATCTACAGGAGTGAAGTCCAGGCTCCAGGGCACACGAGGCCTCAGAGGTTGATAATAATGGTTCCCATCATTCTTGTTCTTCTGCTCGCCTTAGTTCTCTTCGGTGCCGGTTTCGCATTGAAGGCCCTCTGGTGGATCGCCGCATCGTACTGGTGGTGTGGCTGCTCGGCTACGCGATCCGTCCGGCTACCAGTGGCGGCAAGCGAGGTCGCTGGTACCGCTGGTAAACCGGTCTGAACAGCACAACGACATGCAGGTGGGCTGCCGATCCCATGGCAGATCCTGTGCGACGCGAGTAGTGAGAACTAATGGTGCAAGAAATCAAGGGATTCGGGATAGGTGGCCACGGCAACTCCGGCCACACATAATTTTCAGCCGCGTAAATGTGTGGGGTCCGGCATCCCGGGCATGTGGTCTTCTGAGAGCGCGTCACAGCATTTCCAGGTACGCCAATCCGACTCCACCGCTTCACCTGTGAAGCAGCGAATTTTGATGAGGGAGACGTTATATGAGTGACAGCATCTGGGGTTACCAGCCGACCGCCGGCCACACCGCGGGGGCCGACCTGATCGGTTACAAGGTCGAGGCCACCGACGGCAGCATCGGGAAGGTCGACAAGCACTCGGACGATGTCAACGCCGCGTACCTCGTCGTCGACACCGGTGTCTGGATCTTCGGTAAGCACGTCCTGCTGCCCGCCGGCACCGTACGCACCGTCGACGAGGCCGAGCGGAAGGTCTTCGTCGACCTCACCAAGGATCAGATCAAGAACTCCCCCGAGTTCGACAGAGACAAGCACGTCGGCGACGCCGGGTACCACGAGCAGGTCGGCAGCTACTACAGCCACCGCCGCCCCTGACCCCACAACACCACCCCACGAGTGGGGGCCGACCGGACTGTCTCCGGCCGGCCCCCACTATTCGTGCTCCAGCTGGGCCCACGTGCCGACGCGTCCCTTCTGCCGAGCGGAGCACAGAGCAGCGCGTCGGCTCAGTGGACGGGTAGTGCCCAGGCATTTTCGGCAGCCTGGGCGGTGGAATGGGTTGGGAAGACCTGTTCCAAGCCGACGATCCGGCTGACGCGGTCGGGTACCGCGGCCAGAACGCGGGCTGCGGAAGCGGTCGCCCATACGTCGCCGGCGTCCATCTCCGCATTTGCCTGCAGGACGGTCACGCCCCAGTTGCTTACGCCCTCGTGGCCCTCTGTCGCCGACCGGCCCCGGATGAACGATGAGTCAGGTGTGAACCGACCACATGCGCAGTCTTGAGGTACGGCGCCACTACAAGGTCCGGGCATTCCTGGTCCGCGGCCTCCCGGACGGAGGCGTCCCCGTGCACAACTGCACGGCCACGGAGTGCCCGTGGTCCCTGGACGCCCCGGCCCATCGCCGCGAGGATCTCCTTGTGCCGCAGCGCGGGCGCCTGGTGGAAGACGCCGTCAACGAGCACCACCGTGTCGCCGCCCTCGATCGTGTCGGTGAACAAATCGCCGTGCCGGGCCGGCGGGCACACCCGTACGCCCGGAGCGGCGAGCGGCGGCGCGGACCGTTCCAGCGTCGGCCCGACGAAGATATGAATCACTGCAACCTCCACGGTGCGGCGGGAAGAGGGGGCGCCCCTCCCCGGGCCGGCCGGGTGGGCGGGCGCCGGGGAGGGATGCCTGGGTCAGGACGTGCGAGCCGGGACTACTCCTCGTCCTCCACGTCGACGGCGACGACCACCGTGCTGGTGAACTCCTGGGTCTCCTGCTCGGACCCCGCGGTGCGGGCGGCGGCCTGGGACTTGGACACCATGAGGGGTTCCTCCGTAACGATCTGCGGCCGCTGCAGTTCTTCGCGATCAACATGGCCGCTCAGTCCCTGGGCGGCCAGGTGGTCTGGCTGTCCACCGTCCGCAAGGACGAGAAGACCTCCACCCTAGGGAAGTACATCGACCGGCAGGGCTCCAACGCCCTGTGGATGGCCCGCTCCCTGCGCGCGGCGAAAGCCTTGTGTGAGATCCGCGCGGACATGCCCTGGCCGCACGACGGCCAGGCGCACGACTACAAGCCGGGCGACCCCCGCTGCCCCTACCGGCAGCTGAACGTGTACGCGGACGAGTTCATGACCGCGGCGCAGGACGGGGACTTCGGCGAGTTCATCCAGAACGACGGCAACGACCTCACGGTCACCGGCCTGAAATACGGCATCGGCTTCAACCCCGCCGGGCAGTCGCCGTTCGCACACAACGGGTTCTCCACCGAACAGCCGGCCGACCATCTTCAACATGGGCTCGCCCGGCGCCACGCGTAAGGCGGCGGAGGGCACGATGGAGAACGCCTACGACGTGCCGACCATCCCGGCCCGCTACTCCCGCAACGAAGGCTCCGCGATCGAGCGGGCCATGAAGGGCGAGGCCGACCCGGAGAACGGGGTGAGCACCGGCGGTGTGGCCGTCATGGTCCTGGACAACGGCCGCGCAGTGCTCATGCGGTCGCTGTACGCGGACTTCGACACCGACCTCGCCGACCTGTTCCCCGACGAGGTCAACCGCCTCACCGACCACGAGGTCAGCGAGCTGGAAAAGCGCGGCCTGTGGTTCGACTGGAACGAGCCCGTGCGACCGGGCGAGTTCTGGCCCGAGCCCAAGGACGACGACGGCGATGACGGCGGTTCGCGCCGTCGCGGCGGTGGTGGCGGCAAGGGCGGTGGCGGCAAGCGCGGACCGAAGCCCGACAGCCGCGAGTCCCAGATCGCCTCGCCCCGCCAGGCGCTGGAAGCCATCAAGAGCCTCAACAACGCCTGACCCTCTCCCTGCCTCACCGGTGGGGGCCGGCCTGCCCCGGGCAGGGCTCCCCACCCGACCTCATCAAGGAGGACCCCGCCGTGGCCCTGTCCATCTCCGCCGCCGTGCTGCTGGGCATCGTCGTCGCCGTCCTGCTCAAGGGCGGTCACGTCCGCTTCGGCTCCATGCTGGCGTGCAGCCTGTTCGGCTTCACCCTCGCCGCGACCGGCCTGGCCCCGCTCGTCAACAGCGCCTCGCCTCGCTGGCCGGATTGGTCTTCAGCTTCTGGACTACGCCTCCGTCCACGGCGGGTCGTGGGTGTAGTTGAGACCGTCACAGAAGCGGCAGTCCCACTCCGAGGGGACCTCCCACTTGTCGACCCAGAAGCCGACCTGCTTGCCCACGAAGTAGTTGTCCCCATCGCACCACCCACACTCGAAGACGAACTCCACCCGATCCCCTTCCCCTGGCACATGTTGCTTCGAGGATGCCCGGGTCGCAGGTGCCATGACACCCGTTCGTAGAACCTCGCCATCCCGCTGCACGACACCGAAGGGGCGCCGCCGGACACCATCCCGGCGGCGCCCTGCGGCGTACCCCGCCAGGAGCCCCGATGCCCCGCACCACCCCCTCCCCCTCCATAGGCCGGTCCGCCCCGAACACCCAGACCCCTGCAGCCCCCGCGCCGGCGACGGCACTGTCCCTCGATGAACGCCTCACTCTCGTCAACATCGTGATGACCGTGCGCCTGGACGAAGCGGCCGTCGCCTACGAGGTCAACACCGCGCACATCGACACCGAGACCGTCGACCTGGATGACGTCTTCGCCGGACCCCTCGACACCGGGTCCGCCCCGCTCCCGGACCCGCACCCGACGCCGGTCGCAGCTGCTCTGCAGCGTGCCCACCACCGCCTGCTCACCGGCGGCTGGTGCAGGAACACCATGGCCGACGAAGACGGCGCCCTCTGCCTGTTCGGCGCGGTCCGCTTCGAGGCCCAGCGTGACCTGGGACTGGAGATGGCCGCAATCTCCGTACTGATGGAGGCGATCCGCCGCCGCTTCGGTGACGGCTTCGAGTCCGTACCCGCCTTCAACGACTCCTGCCGCGACAGACGCCTCCCCATGCGGATCCTCGGCCAGGCCGCAGACCTCGCGCATGCCCGCAGCCTGTAACCCCCTTCCCCGACCACCTGCCTCGCACCCGAACTCACCAGGTCGGGTGCGGGCCAGGCCGTCCGGCCTGCGCACCACCCGCCACCAACAGCACAGGAGACACCCCGCGATGCAGAACGAGGACAAGCCCGTCAACGGCCACCACACCCCCAACAGCCCGAGCTTTCTCGACCTGGTCAGCCAGACGCCCCCGCCGCCGGGCATCGACCTGGACAACGAGCCTGGCACCACGCGCTTCGCCCGGCTGCGCGCGGGGTGGACGCCTCTTGGGAGCAGAACGGATTCCTGCACGACCGGTGGGGGGAACTGCGCCAGGCCCCGGATCTCGGCTGGCACTCCATGGCTAACTGGGTGAAGGCGTCCATCGGCCTCGCCGGGATCTGCGCGGTCATCATCCTGCTGGACACCGCGACCGACGTCCTGGCCGAGGCGATGCACCGCCTACTCACCGCCGCCCCGCGCGTACAGGTCGGTGTCGATACCTCCAACGGCGTGTTCGCCGTCGTCGACCAGCCGATCCGCTCCTGCATCGCTTGTGTGCGGGTGGTCTATGACCGCGCTGCCCGAGGCATCGCGACCGGCTACGGGGAAATGACTTCGCCGTCGGAACCTGGTCCCGGCATGATTCTCAGCGTGCACGAGGACCATCGCAGGCGAACGCGGTACACGCTGACCGAGACAGAGCATGGGCATGCCTGGGGGGTCTGCGCCGAGGCGGAAGGGCTGTTCGGAGAACCCCACCGCGGGACCTACGAGCTGTTCGGCTGGGTTCCACAAGCAGAGGTGGGCGGCTGGGTCGGCAACCGAATCTGGCTGGTGCCGGACGATGAGACACTCGACCCCTGGTTGCTGGAGGACGCGGAGAGCCCGGGGCAGCCCCTTGGGACCGAGAGTCTCGTGCTCACCGGCCTGGATGACTACGAAGGTCCGCCCGAGGGCCACAGGGGCCGCGTTCGCGTGCATGACGGGCACCGATGGCTGGGCTCCTGCCGGGAATTCGCCCGTGTCCTGCCGCACAAGAAGTCGGTGCCCCCGCTCGTCCTGCGAGGGCTCACCAAGGGCGATCAGCTGCGGGCGGCACTGGCGAAGGGCACCCGGCGGGAGCTGGACCTGGAGCAGGCCGCCCTGGAGATACGAGACGATCAAGGTGAGCCGCTCACCGAACGCCTGCTCTGGGCCAGAGTCCATGCTTGGCGCCCATCTCCATACGGGACGGATCTGATCGACCTGGAGCTAGATGGAGAGCTCTTCACGCCCGTTCCCGAACACGCCCGGCCCATCTGGGAGCGGTGGCTTGTCGGGCCGCCTGTCACAGCGGCTGCCTGGGCTGGCCTTGATACCCGGAACCGCTGGGCCTGGCACGATCTCGTCCGAGAGCGAGCTGCCTACCGTGCCCTCTGTGACCGGCCGGCCGGGTACGCCTACGAACTCGACGGTCGGCATGTCACCGACGAACCGGGTTTCTACCTGGCGCTTGGCGAGGCGGTAAACGGGCCGGGGGGCTACTTCGGCGGCTGTCTTGCGGCAGTCGATGACTGCCTGCGTGGCACCTTCGGCTACACCACCCCCGCAACGCTGCTCTGGCGGGACGCTGCGACCGCACGCGAGCACTTGTCGCAGGCACTGTCACCGGGTGGCCAGCCCTACGACCTGTTCGGGGTGGTCCTCGATCTCCTAGCCGAGGGCGGCATGCACGTCACCTTGGCGTGATCTACGGTCCGCCCGCCGGGCATCGACCATGTCCAGACGGTCTCCAACCACCTGTGCGCCGAGTCATTGACGGCAATACCGCACGGTCCGTGAGTGTTGCGGCTTGGAAGGCGCGGCGCGGCCGTAGCGAAGGGCTCCCTGACCACTGCGGCTGCCTGCCGTTGGCCTGCCGCAACGTGGCCCTCACCGTCGAGAACACGCAAGCATGGAGGCGAGAAATCGACATGATCGGGTGTCGGCTCACGCCCCGCCCCCTCCTGCCACCGCTGGTCGCTCACCGCCTCAACCAGCACCGGGCTAAGATCACGCAGTTCCTGCTCAGCAACGGAATCCCGGCGACCGCCCCGCGATCTCTTCGGACCAAGACCTCCCGCACGCGCTCGTCCGCAAGCGCATGGAGAAGATGCTGGCCGCCTGCCGCGACGCCAACCGCCGACCGCCGACCGAGCGTCTCGCGTTCGCCCGCAGCCTCGGCATGAGTAACACGACGTTCCGCCGTCGCTACCCCGACCTGGTCGAGGAGATCGCCGCCCACCGGACGACCTCCAACGACGAAGCGGTACGTGAGCCATCAGCCCAGGACACCCTGATCGCCCGCAATGCCAAGCTCCGGCGCCGCAACCGCGAACTCACCGCTGCACTTGCCCTGGCCGCCGTGCAGATTCAGTACGTCACCCTTGAGAACACACGACTCCTCGAGGCACTCGAAGCCCAAGAAGGAGTTACCCAGCTGAGTAGTCGGCCTCGACTCCGCTGACACCCACCTCATCGTGGCTGGCAGCCCAACAAAGCCTCCGGCCTGCCAGCCACTGCGGCTGCAATCACTGCCACGAAGTTGTCGGTCCAGCAGTCGGACTCTTTCGTCGCGACTTCGACCCCGCATCCGGCGCAGACAAGGTTGGGACCATCTTGGCCAGCGAGCCCGCAGCAACCACTGACACGTCGTGGGTCGGGGTGAAGCGCCGTCCTGGGAACGTCATCCGGGTGAAAGATTAGGAGGCTGTTGTCGAAGTTGATCTTAAAGGTTCCCCGGGCCATCCGAGGCGGAACGACTTCGTGGCTCGGCGGACGCTCGGGGCTCCTCAGCGGTTCGCCCGGCACCACCTCGCTGGTTAGAGGCTGCTCGCATTTGGCACAGCAAAAGACGGTCATCCCGGCATTCTCCCCGCCAACAGCGCTCACCGAGGTGGGCTAACTGGTCAATGGCCAGCGCTCAACTACGTCCACAACATCGCAGCCCACTCCGCCACGCTGCAGATCAGCGCCACCGTCGTTAACACGGTCTGGCAGATCGTCGGCCTCTTCGGCCTGACCGGCGGCTTCTTCCGAGGCAGCGGGGCTCGCATCACCTGGGCGGCCTGGGGGGCATGCAGCATCGCCATGGTCCACAGCGCCGCACCCGCCGACGGCCGCACCATCGCCACCGGACTTGCCGCCCTCGCCGGGACCGCCGCCTCCACCCTCGCACTGCGCGGCCTGACGCTGCGCCCCACGGTCTTCACCCACATCCACAACGCCGGTCACGACATCGCACCCCAGATCCACCTCCCGGCTCCGGCGGCCCCGCCCACCGAAGAGAACCCGGACAACGCGCACCCGCCCCAGAAGCGCTGACCCGTCGCCTTGCCTGGTTCCACGCACGCCCACGCCGCCGACAGGCACGACGAGGTGAAGACCCGCAGCAGCCCACCGACTCCCTTCACCACACGCACCCACCACGAAAGCAGGACTCATCACCATGGCGATCTTCCTCCTCGGCAACGGCAACCAGGTCGACTCCAGCGCGAGCGCGGACGACTTCCAGCGTGCCGCGGACGGTTCCGTCACCGTCAACGGCGGCGTATATGGGGGCGCCAACCACGGCATCGCCGGGGGCGTCCACCGCTCCAGTGACGACCCCGCCGCGAAGGCGAAGCGACTCAAGGAGGCCGAGGAGCTGGCCTCGGCTTGCGCCGCCGCCGTATGGGCGGCCCTGGACAGCCAATAGCAAGCCGGGGCGACCGACTCACTGCCAAGCAGCCGGCCGCCCTCCAACTCGACGGCAGACAGGCCGGACACCGACCCGCACCACACAGGAGGACTCACCCATGCCCAGCGACCAGGACATCCAGGAGCAGCTGCGCAAGGCGGCCGAGGAGCAGCAGCGGGCCTCGCAGCGGCTGGCCGAAGAGATCGCCGCCGCAGCCCGCAGGGACGGCGGCGCCTGACAGCTCGATACGCCGACCGACCATCCCGACCTACCGCGCCCCGCCAGCACCCGCCGACGGGGCGCGGTGCTTGCCGCCGACGACTGGAGGAGACTCCTCGTGCTCATCCCCGTCCGCGCCGCCGGATCGGCCGGCCCCGCCCCATTACCCCTGGCCCCCGCCACCCCGCGCCCCAGCGCCGATTTCCCGGTACCTGGAGCAGGTGATGGCAGGCCAGGACATGGTCGACGCCGACCCGTACGACCCCGGGAGCGGCTCCTTACCGGTCTTCCGGTGGACGCAGGCAGGGCGCGAGAACCTCGCGACCCGCCGCCAGCTGCGGGACATGGGACTGCGCCCCGGCGGCCGGGAGCCCGTCGCGCGGATCGAGTGCCGCGGCGGCAAGCGCTTCGCGTGGCTGTACCGGATCGACATGGCGAAGCCGAAGCTCCCGATGACTCTCGCCAAGGAAGCCGCGCTCGACAAGGCGATGGCGGCCCGTCAGCAGTGTCCCGGCTCCTGCGGCCGGCGCTATTTCCACTGCCTCCCGCTGAAAACCCTGGGGTCATGCGTGGAGTGCTACGACGGCACGCCCGCGGGCCCTGCCTCCTACCTCGCTCCCCCGGCCAAGCACCTGCTTGCCGCATGATCCGAGAGGACACCAGCTCATGACCACCTACACCACCGACACCGACGAGGCGATTCGCTTCACCGCCGACGTCGTCCTGTTCGCCGCCGGCCACGTGCTGCTGATCGAGCGGGGCTGGGATCCGTACGAGGGCTACTGGGCTCTGCCTGGCGGTCATGTGAACGTCGGAGAGACGAGCGTTGTCGCCGCTGCGCGCGAGCTCGTGGAGGTTATGTGAGCAACGGCTGTGTCCCACGGGAAAGTGTCTCATCTGTGGTGTGGGAGTCGGCAACGTCTTGGGTCAGGCGCTGACTGCAGGAGGCCGCCCCGGCCCGGAGAGGTGGGCCCACCGACGGAATTCTCCGACCTGCGGTGTTGCCGGGCGTGGGGTGCCTGTTTCCCGGCAAAGAGTGGTGCGCCTTCCCACGCGGTGCGGGCGGCCCTGCTAGCCCGGTGTATCCGGGTCCTTGCCGCCCCGTTCCTGCCAGGATGCGAGGTTGTTGCGGGCAGTGAGGGTGTGGGGTGGTCGGCCCCCAGCACGCGCAGGAAAAGGCGACCGCGGCATGGCGGGACATCGAGGACGCAAGCCTAACCGATCTCTTCTGACCCATCCATGAATGCCGGGGGCCCCCGCCATTGCAGACGGCCGGGGCCCCTGGCATTGGTCAGATCTAGTAGGCGGACCACAGTCGGGAGAGACCGCTGCCGCACGTGTTCAGGCTTACGCGATGGATCGCCCCTGATCCCGCGACAAGACAGGTTTTGGTTGCATTGTTGATCAGCTGCTCCCCCGCCGGGGAATTGATGCTGTGCACTGTCCACAAGGCTGCCGGATCGTTGGCCAAGCACGGCCTCATCGTCGGCTGACCGTTGCGGGCGACCAAACAAAGTCTGTCACCAACGTTTTGCCGAATTTCGGTCAACGTTTCATAGGCGTCGACCATCAGCCAGGTCTGATAGGCGCCACCGTTGCAGCCTGTCGTGTAGGGCCCGTAGTCGGCCCTGTAGTCGAGGCACTCCCCCAAATTATAAGCCGCGCTCTTCACCTGCATGTACGACATCCCCGCCGCCTGTGCGGGTGCGGTACCGAGGCCCCAGCACAGCGCAGCGGCCGCCGCACCTATGGCGGTAATCTTCTTCAGCACGTGTCCTCCACGTTTTTGTGGCGCGACGTCTACCAAGGGACATTAAAGAGGGCTACCAGCAGGCGCGGCAACCGCTCAACGAGCTCGATCCGCCGCCTGTCCGTGTTCGAAGTGACCACGCTCATCGGACGGTTGCCAGTACGTCCCGGGTAGGGCTCCATCGGCTCGCAGCCGGCTTCCCGGAGTTCGACGTTGGCCAAGGCGTGATCGGCCGTCGGTCACCCCCGACCTGTCGCTGGCCTCCGCAGAACCCGCCCCGCCATTTCGTCACCCGCCGCAGCCCATTTCTTCGGTGGCCCAGGGTGGTCCGGGGGCGGGGCGGGTTGTCAGGTTGGGCGCAGTGCGCGGACTACTCCGTAGCTGGAGTCGGAGAGCTGTGACCTGAGCTTTCCGGCGTCTTTTTCTAGTTCGGCATTGCGCAAGGCCAGGATCTGGATCTGGTTGGCGTAGGTCGCTGTGGTGTCCTTCAACTCCCTGACCTCGGCGGCGTACTCCTTGCGGAGTGCGCGTTCCTGCTTGCGCAGTCGGGCGACCTCGGCCTTGAGCTCGTCGACTTCGGGACGCTTGACCTCGGGGGCAGAGAGAATCTCTTTGATCGCGGGGGCGACCGGCGAGCGGTAGTAGGAAGCTCGTGACACCCCGCCCTCGGCGGCGATGTTCACAGCTGTAACGGAGCCGTCGGTGATCGCCGGGCGGCCGTACATGAGTCGTTCGAAGGCCCGCATGATCTGCCGGTCGATGTCGGTGAGCCCTCCGTGCTCACGAACCAGACGGGCGAAGACGCTATGGGTGATGCTGCTGGTGGTCATGCGGGCGTTCCTTCCTCGTCACGAAGCTCGACGATCAGCTGGGTGAGCGTCGACAGGTGTCCCGACGCGGAAGTGCCCACACTGCGACCGAACCGTCCGGCTCAGCCACTCCATCAAGCGGCTCCGGGTCTGCGGCACCTGCTACAACCGCTCAACCGCCAAGCCCTGCAAGCACTGCGGTCGCTCCCGGCCCGTCGCCGGACGCACCACCGACGGCGCCCCCTTCTGCAGCGACTGCCGCGACAAGGACGCCACCTGCCAGGAGACATGCGTCAGCTGCGGCCGTCACCGCGCCGTCTCCGCCCGCACCGAGAGCGGGCCGCTCTGCACGTCCTGCCGCAAGCCACCCAGAATGCAGTGCAGCACCTGCGACAAGATCCGCCCCTGCTTCCACAGCGCCGACGGCACCCCACGCTGCCGGGCCTGCCTGACGAAACTGGAGCCCTGCACCGACTGCGGGCGCCCCTCCCGCGTGGTCGCCCGGACACCTCGAGGACCGTTCTGCGAGAACTGCTGGGAGGTCGCCCCCGAGGCCCGCAAGCCGTGTCAGCAGTGCGGCACCGTCGAGAAGCTCTTCCACTTCGGCCTCTGCCGCCGATGCGCCGGCGAACGCCACCTGCGGCAGCCGCTGACCTCGCCGAACGGCGAGGTCCGTCCCGAGCTCGACAAGGTCGCTACGGCTCTCTTGGACTTCAACTCCCGACGGACACTGCTCTATCTGCGCGAATCGGCCACGGCCAAGCAGCTGGTCACCGACCTCGGTGCCGGAGCCTGCGACCTCACCCACGAGGACCTCGACGCCCGCATGCCCGGCCCGAAGGACCTGTCCGTCGACTACTTCCGCTCCGTCCTGGTCTCGGCCGGCATTTTGCCCGTCCGTGATGAGTACCTGGCCAGACTGGAGCGGTGGATCGAGTTCAAGATCGCGGCTCTGGACGATCCGGAAGACCGCCGACTTATCACCGCCTTCGCCCGCTGGGACCGCGTCGTCCGCATCCGACGCCGGGCCCGAGGCAAACCGATCTCACCGGCGGCAGTAGACGTCGCCCAGAGCCAGATAGGCAAGGCCGTCACCTTCCTGACCTGGCTCAAGAAGCACGACGCGACCTTGGCGACTTGCGATCAAACGCTCATCGACCTCTGGCTCACCTCGGAGGACCACCAAGGCCCCTACATCGCACGCGCATTCGTCGCCTGGGCCGTTCGCAGCAAGTACGCCTCCAGCCTCAGCATCCCCCACCGGCCCCAGAGAACCTTCTACCGACCTCTCGACGCCGACGAACGCTGGACGATCGCCCGCCAGCTACTCAACGACGACTCCTACGAAACCAAGGACCGCGTCGCCGGACTCATGGTCCTTCTCTACGGCCAGACCCCCGCCAAGATCAGCCGACTGACCACCGCACACGTCCTCCACGACGAGAACGGAGTCGCCCTACAGCTCCACAAGACCCCGCTGCGACTCCCGCCGCCCCTGGACGAACTCGTCCTCCAACTCGTCGAAATCGCCCGCAGCCACGAGCACATGGTGATGTCCAACGAACAGAACGCACCCTGGCTCTTCCCGACCCAGCGCCCCGGAAAGCCGCTGACCAACCGACGACTCACAAGGAGACTCCACAACATCGGACTCCCCTCGGAAGCGGCACGATGTGCCGCCCTGCTCGACCTCTGCATCCAGATGCCCCCGGCCGTCCTCCAGCGGCTCCTCGGCGTCAGCGCCTTCGCTGCCGAACGGTGGGCAGCCGGGGCCGTCAGGACCGCCTACGCAGCCGAGGTGGCCCGCCGATCGTGACGCACGAAACAGCAACCCAGGGCTTGGTCATTCCCAAGCGGTCTCAGCTACCGTCTGTCTCGACGCCGCCTCGCAGCCCCCACTCATCAAGGCCCGAATAGATCAACGCGATGCGGCCTCCGGGGAATCCGAGGGACTCGGCCTCCCCGGTGAAGAGCGCCACCAGAGAGTCAGAACCTCTCCACCAGGTGTCTGCAAGGCCCATCACCTCGCGCACCGGTTCGTAGCCGTCCAGCTCGATGCCATCGACGTCATCGCCGACGAGCTTGGTGACCTGCTTCGCCCACATGGAAGCGTGGTGGGCCAGGGCAAGCGATTCCACCCAGCCCTCGATGGACGCGTGGAGAGGCGCCCACCCATCTGCCTGGATTCCAAACTCACCAGACGGACCGATCATGAATGAGTAGGGGACCGCGGTTCGTTGCATCCCAGCTTCGAACCACCACCCTGCCGAGTCTGATTCGGGCGACTCCGGATCGAGGTACTTGGGGCCTCCGTCGTACTGCGATGCGGGTGGCAGGAGCAGACCGCCCCATCTCTCCTGGTAGGCCGCCATGCGGTCGATCACTGCTGCCGGGACGTCTCGCTCAAGCCACCACTGCCGGTGCCCCTCCACGGACCGGACGTCGACCTTGATGCCGTGCGTGCTGACGAACAATCGGGCTCGTCGAGTCAAGCCATCAGGCACATCGTTGAAGAGGTTGAGATTCACCACGGCGACGCTACCCAGTAGCCCGAAGGACAGCGGGTGCGGGTCCCCTATGCGTCCCGCGACACCGCGGCTGAGCCGAGCTGAAGCGGCTTCCTATTCCGCACGCCTGAATATCCGAACCTGCCGACACTCGCGGACAAGGCTGGCAAGTCCGGATACATCAAGCACGCCACCGTCGTCCGTAAGACCGGCGGCGAGGGCACCCAGTACCCCAAGGCCGTCCAGGACGTCTCCGGGCCCGGGACGGCGCTCATGGAACTGGACGAGGCGGCCCACCGCGCGATCGGTGTTGCCGCTGCCCGGTGCTGTGCCCGAGCCGGGATGGACACCACCGGTGCAACTACGGCGCAGGCGCGGACGAAGCCCCTTACGGCGGCCCTTCACCGCGCGATCGGCGCTTCCGCAGACACCAGCTACCTCACCACACGGCGCGCCGTGTGGTGACTGCACTTCGGCTTTGGCGTCTTCGAGTTGGGTGTGAAGCCTCATCGAAAATGGGTCAGGTGGGTTGGTCCTCGCCTACATCCCAAGGCACTTCCACCAAGGGAGCTCCCGCATGATCCAGCGTGCGCCCATGCCCCCCAGGCCCCGGCACACCCCGGCCTGAGCGCGGACGTACCCCAGCGCGGCATCGCCGCCCTGGCCCAGCAGAAACCCCTGGCAGCCCCGCCGACGACGCCTTCGACACAGCCTTTCGCAGCTGGGATCGAAGCCGAGCTCACCATGACGCGGCGCTACTCACCACAGGCCCGCGCAAACTCACCAAAGGTCGTCGCCGAACTGTGATCCCGCAGGTATTCCCGTGGTGAGTGAACCGGTGAGTACTCCCCGGTTCAGTGAGGCATCCCCCGCACCCCCAGCAGCGCACCCGCGGCCCAACTCATCACCTGACCCTGAGAAAGCAGGCACCCATGCCCTCGCTCCCGCAGCGGAACGTCACCAACCAGTTCGCCCCCGCCCTCCTCGACACGGGAAGCCTCGCGACCAGCCTCACGGTCGGTGTCGCCACCGCCTACGCGGCCTGGGACACCCTCACCCCCGCCCACTGGTTCGGCGATCTGCGGATCGTCGTCGCCGGAGCGCTCTTCCTCATCACCACCGCAGCCACCGACAACCTCCTCAGTATCGTCCTCGCCCCGCTGCGCCGCTCCCTGTACAGCTCCAGCCCCGCAGCCACGGCCAAGGCACTCCCGCCGGTCGCACTGACCGCCGACGAGGGCCTCGCCCAGATCGCCGCGGCGACTGCCGCCGACGCCGCGCACCGGGCGGCGAACACCGCGTACTCCGTCGACCACGGCCAGCTCCTGAACAAGGCGGAGCGGTGGCACGGCTACGAGGACGGGGACGCCATGTTCCACATCGCCCCCGGCGCAGTCCTGTTCTTCACCTACATCCAGGGCCGCTACCCGCACGCCAGGTTCACCCTGCTGACCAGCAAAACGGACGAGCAGATCGACATCCATACCATCAGCGACGTCCACCGCCACCTCACCAGCCGGCCCATCCCGGATGCCGCCGCGCCGAAGGCCCCCAGCGTCACCGCAGTGGCCGTGGAGCCCACCGTCGACAGCCCCGCCTTCTGAACGAGGACCGACGTGCCTGTGTGCCGTCCCAGCCCGCACCCGGGCCGGGACGGTGCACAGGACCGGCCAGCCCGGCCCCCACCCACACAGCAGGAAGAGGGGCCCGTATGGACAACCAGGCCTCGTAGGAAGCGCTCCGGGCAGCTGCCGAGGCCAAGCGCCATGCAGCCGAACGGCTCACCCAGGCAATCGCCTACGCCGCCTGGCGAGGCGGCGGAGCCTGACCTGTCCCTCCCCCGGCCGCCCGCCGAGCCGGCCCCCTCCGCCACCTCTCCTGATGCGAATTCCCCAGCCATCCTGAAGGAGCACGACCGTGACCTTCCAGCTGCTCGACACGACCATCCCCCTACTGGCAAGTGCGGCTATTAGAACTTGCGGAGTTCCCAAGGGGCGGAGGGCTACGTCGACAGGGCCGGGCAAGACGGAGCCCCTGTACGGATCAGTGAGCTTTTCAGCGTGGCCACCGATCGGGTGTCGGTGGTGCGGGTGAGGGCAAGGCCCGCAACGGACAAGCCCCGGCGCCATTGAGCTGTCTGGCAGAGCGCTGAGGCTGTTCAGCCACTACGGCAGCGTGCTGGGCCAGCATCTATCCGGCCGACCACGGCGGCGGATCCTCGCGGGTCGCCGGTCTCCCCCAGCGGCTTCTGCTGCGGCCTTCAGCGAACGGCCAGTTCCATAAAAGCCAGCAGGTCCGGTTCAGGTGCCGGGCGAAGGGTGTCGCCTACCAGCGGGTGCAGCAGCGTGACCGGCAACGAGTCCGGCCCGGCCCGGAGTGCCGGGTCGACTCGACACTCCCTCCCGTCGGCGGTTGGGGCCCGCAGTGGCGGGGAGAGCGTTGTCGATGAGGACGGCGGCGATCGCGGCGGCGGTGGGGAAGGCATCGGCGTCGAGGACCCGGGTGCGGGCAGCGGCGCCATCGATGAGCAGGGCGAGCTGCTCGCCGAGCTGTTCAGGGTCGGCGGCGCCGGCTTCGCGGGCGGTGTCGGCGAGCCGCGCGGCAACGGCCTTCTTGTAGTCGCGTGCGTACTGGGACGCGGGGTGCTGGGGGTCGTGGAGCTCCACGGCGGCAGCGATGTACGGGCACAGGGGTGTGTCTGGGGAGATGTCGAAGGCAGCGAGGAGCCGTTCGCGGGGTGTGAGGTCGGTGCGGTCGAACACGCCGGACAGCACGGAGGGGTCGAACCGGCGCAGGTACTCGGCGACAAGTTCGTCCTTGCCGGTGAAGTGCTGGTAGGCCGTGCGCTTGGACACCTCGGCCGCCGCGCAGAGCTCGTTCATGCCGGTGCGGTTGATGCCCTGCTCGCGGAACAGTTGCTGGGCCGCGCTGATGATGCGCTCGCGGGCGCCCCGGCCGCGGCGGCTACCCGTGGGGCCCTTTTCCAACTCCGTCATGGGTCCACTGTACCGCAGCTAGGTAACGACCGGTGTACATAGCTTGCGCCCCGGCCACCCGCCGCGTACGTTAAGCACACCAGGCGGTGTACTTAACTCCGTCGCCCCAGGCACACACGGCACCACCGACCCAAGGGAATGACTATGGGAAAGCTCGACGGCAAAGTCGCGGTCATCACAGGCGGCACCACCGGCATGGCGCTGGCCGGCGCGAAGCTGTTCGTCGACGAGGGAGCGCACGTCTTCATCACCGGCCGCCGCCAGGACGCCCTGGACGAGGCCGTGAAGCAGATCGGTCGCAACGTCACCGGCGTCCAGGGCGACGCCGCCAACCTCGACGACCTGGACCGCCTGTACGACACCGTCAAGCGGGACAAGGGAAGCCTCGACGTGCTTTGGGCCAGCGCCGGCGGCGGCGCGCCCGCCCCGCTCGGCGAGATCACCGAGGCCCAGTTCGACACCTGGTTCGGGCTCAACGCCCGCGGCACCCTGTTCACCGTCCAGAAAGCCCTCCCGCTCTTCAACGACGGCGGCTCCATCCTCATGACCGGCTCCAACGCCTCCCTCGGCGCCTTCCCCGGCTGGAGCGTCTACGCCGGCAGCAAGGCCGTCCAGCAGGCATGGGCCCGAATCTGGCTCAACGAACTCAAGGACCGCCGTATCCGCGTCAACGTCCTGACCCCCGGCCAGGTCGCCACCGCCAAGCAAGCAGAGCTTTTCGACGAGGCCACCAAGCGCCAGTTCGAGTCCCTCATCCCCCGCGGACAGATGGGCCGCCCTGACGAAATCGCCACCGCCGCCCTCTTCCTCGCCTCCGACGACTCCAGCTTCGTCAACGGCATGGAACTCGTCGCCGACGGCGGCACCACTGCCATCTGAACCCAACAACACGCACCAGGACAGGACACCTTATGAGCAACATCAGCATCATCGGCACCGGGAACATGGCCCGCACCATCGGCGCGCGAGCGGTAGCGGGCGGCAACACCGTCGAGATCATGGGCCGCGATCAGTCCAAGGCCACCGACCTCGCCAAGACTCTCGGCGGTGCCGCCACGACGGGAGAATGGGGCACCGCCCCGGCCGGGGACATCGTCATCGTCGCCCTGCTGCACGACGGCGTCGTACCGGCCGTCGCCCGGTACGGAGAAGCTCTCGGGGGCAAGGTCATCGTCGACATCAGCAACCCCTTCAACTCCACGTTCGACGGGCTGGCCCACCGCGAGCAGACCTCGATCGCGCAGGAAGTCGCCAAGACGGCACCCGCAAGCGCCAGCGTGGTGAAGGCGTTCAACACCGTCTTCCGCCATGTCCTGGAAAAGGGTCAGCCCGACGTCTTCCTCGCCGGTGACAATGCGCAGGCCAAGGCAAGTGTGGAGGCGTTCGTCGAGAGCCTCGGGCTGCGCCCGCTGGACGTCGGCGGTCTGACAATGGCGCACTGGCTGGAAGGAGCGGGCGTGGTCACCGTGGGCCTCGCCAACCACGGGGTGGGGAACCTGGACTTCGCCCTCGGCATCACCGAGCTTCCCGTCTGACCGGACGGTTGACGGAACACCGCAGGGGCTCGTCATGAGGCTTGGTTTCACACTTCCCATCATCGGGCCCGCTATCCGCAGCGCCGCTGGCCTGAGCGCGTTCTGCCGCGGAATCGAGGACCTTGGCTACGACCGCTGTGGGTCGGCGATCGCCTGGTCCAGCCGGTCGAGATGCACAGCAACGGGTCGGGGGACGAGTATTCCATCGTGTTCTCGGCGGCCGGGGTGTACGTGCGCGGCTTCTGCCATGAGTCTCCGATGAGCCCGTACGGAAATGATGGCGAGCCGTGGCCTGGAGTGATCGACGAGGTCCCCGAGCTCTTCAGGCCCTTCGTCGAGGAGCCGGCGTTCACCGACGAGGACGACGTACCGGTTGTGACAGCCTGCTTGTGGCGGGGAGGGACGGACGATCGGTGGCACCACGGCGCGATCGGGTTCCCCTTCAATGCTGTCGATCCCGATGGGGCGACGAGCCTGTTCGAGCTCCTGGTCGACCGTTCGCCGGTAGCGTTCCAGCGCTTTGCCGAGGATTATTACGAGGTCTCCGTGGACCTGGGGGCAGTGAGCCATGTGTTTGCCCTGCGGCCGCTAGGTCAGGAGCTTGTGTCGCTGCTGAACTCTGAGGTCAGCCTGACGGACCTGGCTCAGGACGTCTCCGAGATTGGCTATCCGCAGCCAAACCAGGAGCCAGCCTGAGCGTCAGTTAGGGGCACGGGCGTCAATCGATGCGGACAAGTGCTTGGCGTGAGTGTCGAGCGTGCGCTTCTTCCATACCTTCGCCAGTGTGGTGCGGTGCGCAGCTCTCCTCGAGTTCGGGCTCGTGCTTCTTCCGCACGTACTTGTGGATCAACCTTTCCCTGGTCGTCATGCTCAGCCGCGAGCGGTGCAGCGCCTCGGCATGAACCGCCCGGGTCGCCTCGGCGAACTCCGGAATGAGCGACGGGTGGCGGGACAACTCGCGTGTCCAGCGGCCGTCGGCCAGCCCCACCAGGCCTTCCTCCGCGAATGCGGCCGCCGTCCGCCGCAGCGTGCGCTCGCGACCTGCCCGAGTCCGAGGAACTTCGCGTTCTCGCTCGGCAGCGCGGCCAGCTCAGCGACCTCTCGTCACTGCGCTGAGTCAGCGTCGTGCGAGCCGGATCGAACTGCAGGCGAGGCTCGCCCCCCTCGGCCCAGAACACATTGACGCTGCGGTAATCGGTCTCGGTCTCCAGCACGTGAGCCGGCCGGATCCGGGCCCGCCGCTGGTCCTCCTCGTCCAGGTCCTCGAACCGGACCGTCTGCTGCTTGCCGCCCATCAGCACCCGCCTACCGGGTAGACCCACATGGCATCTCCGAACGGCTGGCACAGATCCACAGCCAGACGCCGGCGCCCGAGCAGATGAACGACATGGGCCTGGACAACCGCCAACACCTGTGGCTGCAGCACCAGGTCCCCGAACTGCCGTGGCTGCCGCCCCAGCACCTCGACGATCTGATGCTGCAGCCCGAGCCTGTCCGTCATCGGCCGACGCCGGGCCGACAGGGGGTCAACCTGCCCGGGCTCGTGCCGGGCAATCACCTGCACCCGGTACGGGCGGAGCCAGGGGCGTTCAGGTGGTCCCGGCCTACGAGTTGGCCGTGCCGGCATACGCGATGGTGAGGACGGTCATCGTCGACGAGTCATGGCCGAGGAGGATCACCGCAGTGACGTGGCCCTGGGCGACGGTGCGGACGATGCCGTCGTCCTGCCCGTACGGCTCCGAGTACGCGATCGGGTCCTGCTGGGCGTCGACCAAGGCGAGCGCGAGGTCTCGCCGGGCGAACTCGGGAAGCTGCTTGTACGTGTCGAAGACGTCGGTCGGGAAGTGGAGCCGGTAGGTCACGCCGCTCCCCGGCTGCGGTCGTTGCGGTTGTCCTGGTGCGGCTCGGCGTCCCTCAGCACGTCGGCGGTGACGTCCCTGATCTCCAGGTTGTCAGGGAGAACACCGCGCGTCTTCATGTGCATGCGGGCGGCCTCGATGAGTGGCCGGGCCGACTCGAGTTGCTCGGCGGCCGAAGCCCACCCGTCGAGCACGGCGGGCAAGTCCTCGATCGGAGTGAGGTTCACGTCCTGGAGCAGCTGCTGCCGGGACGCCGAGTGCGGCAACGCGACATGCAGCCGGTCCACAGTCCAGTCCTCGTGCGCCATGTACCCCTCCTGCGGTCACGCCCGGACAACCAGAATAGCGCCAAGGAGCCAGCCGTTGCCCGTCATGACGATGCACGGCGTTGGACCGGCGATCACTCCTCACCGGTCCAACGTGATCCGGGGCGGCCCAGCCCCGGAACGTGCAGGCCGCAAGTACCAGCGCCTCACAGCCCCGAGCCGTCAGGGGCGGCAAGCCGGCTGGTGTGCCTTCGGGTGTCATCGCAGGTCAAGGACGGCCGCGTGGAGCTGCTCTTGCGCCGCATGGAGCGAGCTACGAGCGGCGACACCTCCGATACCTGATCCGCGTGCGAAGCACCCGATTCCCGGTCCTGCCGGCGCTCGGAGACAGGTGGCACCGAACGCTTCGTGGGGTCGGGGAGCCGGTTGAGCAAGCGAGGAAGGGCATGGCGGAGGGCACTCAGGCAGTCCCGCCACGCCCTCTGTCGTGCAGTCAGGAACGGCTGGAAACGAGGGCTCTCCGGTTGGTCGAGCCAGGTGCGGTGCGGCATCCAGGTGCGCAGATTCAGCACGTCTGCTGCCTGGTGCTGTGACCGCATAGGTCCGCCGGGTTGGGTTGGGCCAGGATGCGAGCACCGCCTGATCTTCGACGGGTCGTAGAAGTGCCGGGCCGGCGGTTAGTTCGCCGGATTGAGGCGGGGCCAGTCGGCAGATAGCGTGTAGCGCCAGCCCGGCCGCCAGGCGGGCGGTGCTTGGAGCAGTTCGTCCAGCGGTGTTCCAGCGAGCAGGTGCTCCAACGCCCATCGGTTGGCCGAGTGGGCGATCACGAGGATTCTGCTGCCGTCCCATCCGGTGGCAATGTCGTGGAGGAAGGCGCGGGTGGCCGTGGCGACCTGGCGGTAGCTCTGCCCTCCGGGAAACGGTTCGTCGATGTGCTGGGCTCGTTGGGCAGCGATGACGGAGACAGGGTGTCCGTTGAGCTCACCGTAGTTGCATTCACGTAGTCGGAGGTCCCGGCGAATCGGGGGCCGGCCGTCGGGGAACGCGATCCGGGCTGTCTGGACGGCTCGGTGCAGGTCGGAGGTGAACACTGCAGCGAAGCCGTCCCCGGGCCGGCGCTCCCCCAGCTCCCGGGCCTGGCGGCAGCCCAGGTCCGAGAGGCGGCCCGGGAGCCAGCCGGTGGCGATGCCGGCCTCGTTGTCGGTGGTGGTGGCGTGGGTCTCGTAGACGATCTTTACTGCCATCAGGGCTCCTGCATGTCCTTGACGGGCCAGGCTGCACGGGCAAGTGGTCGGCTCCCCACCATGGCACCGCCGACCCGGTGAACCTAAACAGTCAGAGCACTAGCCTTCTGCGACCTCCAGCGCGGGGCGGGTGATCGCCTCCCGCGCCTCGGCGACGAAGACCCGGTTGAAGACGCGGCGTTTCCACGGTTCGGTCCGGTGCTGCATGGTGAAGGTCAGACACGGGCGGGCGTTTCCGTGAGACGACGGAGGGCCTGGCCTGCCCGAGCCCGGGCTCAATCGGCAGGCAGAGCCTCCTGCATAGCTTTTGCGGTGACAGTCGGGTCGTAGCCTTCGGGAACGCCTTCGACCAGGATGATGTCGCCCTCGACGTGCCGCGAGCGCAGCGGTGCGATCTCCTGGTAGGCGGGTGAGTCCCACCAGGCCCGCGCCTCGGCAATCCCGGGGAAGCCGATCACCACGACATGCCCGGGCCAGTTGCCCTCCTTCACCTCGTGCTGCGTGGCGTGCACGAGGAAGCGGCCGCCGTACGGCTCGAAGGTGGCAGGTATGCGCTCGACGTACTCGACGATCTCCGAGTGTGGAGTGGCCTCTTGCAGGTGAGCTATGGCGTAGGCGGGCATGGCGTCCTTCCGGTCGGTCGGGCTTCGTACACAGATGATCGTGGCATCCAGATGCGCAGGGGTCGATGACCTGGCAGGTAATCGACTCGCCCGGCAGTACGCCGTAGACTTTGTGCCCGAACGCTGCCCTGCGTGTCCGGGAGGAATAGTCAAGACCTGTGGATTGCGTCAGGTCGGTTGCTGATCCGGATGTTGCAGTCGGCAGCTTGCTGCATTGCGAACGCGGCGACTTCGCCCCTGCTCAGCGAGCAGGCTGAGGGCCTCGGCTGAGGTGACGATCTGTGTGGCCGATGCTGTGCGCTGGAACCAGTCGGATGCGGTGGTGACTTGCTCGGCGGTCCACGGCTCGTCCAGCCCGATTGCCCTGAGCAGGGTCCACTCGCGCAGACGGCGAGTGAGGAAGGGACGGTCCCCGATGACCGTGGCCATGCTGTGGGCCCAGGCGGTGAACGCCGGGTCGGTCAGCAGTTCGGAAGCCCGGCACTCAAGATGGCGGTTGACCGCGGCCTCCGCCATCGACAAGACCGGGTCGCGCAGCACGGTGGCCACCAGGGCGGCTTCGTCCGCCTCCGAGACGTCTTCCAGGTCGCCTGGACTTCAACCGGTACGTGGAACGGCTCATTTCCGAGGACACCACAGGCGCTCGCGCCGCCGGTATGGCCGCCGCCCAGCGTTTGGTCGACATGCACGGCGACTTCCTCGACGGCCTGGAGACCGACCTCGACGCGGAGCACGCACCGGCCACGCAGGACCGGGGCGCCGCTGCGTGAGCATGTCCCTGCACGTCGACCTGTCCTGGATTCTCGAAGCCGCTGAGCGGGCCGGAAAGCATGATCCGGCACCCGACGACCTCGGTGTCCCGCTCGCCGCCGTTGCACGGCATCGTGCCGAGCTCCTCGAGCAGCCCGTCTACGGCGGCCCCTACGGGCACGCCGCCGCCCTCGTCCACACTCTCGGTCGCTGCCGCTGGCTGGAGCACTCCAACCTCACCGTCGCCTGTGCCGTGGCGGTCATGTACCTCAACGCCAGCGGGATCCCTGTCAACCCGGGCCGCGACCAACTCGCCGCCCTGGCCCGAGAGCTCTACAACCCCCGCTGTACTGCGGCGAGCATCGCCGAGCAGCTGCGTACCTGGCAGGACTGACGCAGGCTGGTGGCCCCTGAGGGCTCCCGCTCCTCCTGCTAAGGAGGATGCCGACGGCCGCCACGGAGGCGACACTTCCCTCTGCCCCTGCGCATCACCAGGGCCGCCACGTCTAGGTGGCAGCAACCACGAAGATGGTTGGCGGTCCGCGAATGATCCGCCCGGAGTGGGTGGGCCCTATCCCGGAAGGTTCACCGCATACTCGTTTCAACGTGTCGGGTTCCGAAGCCGACACCTGTCGTCGATGTCGCCGCCGGCTTCGAGGTGCTCGTCGAAGCCTCGTTTCGTCGCCGGCCAGGGTGCCGACGGATGCGCCGTGTCCGCGATCTCGCCTCACCTGCCCGCAGTACTCGCCGAGGACCGACCTGAAGGCTGCCGCTGTCACCTGGTCCTTGCAGCGCGCGGAGGACGGCGAGGCCATCGACACGGATCGCCTCCGAGATCCTCAACGATCTGGATGTTCTCGTCAGCAGCGCCCCACGCCAGGGCAAGGGCGTCCACGGCTGGGTCGCATAGGGGTTCATGTGCGGAGCCAGATTGCGACCCGTGTCAGGGTGGTGATGCCGAGGAAGGCGTAGCCGCGTTTGTCGTCGCGCGTGGCGAGCTGTCGGTATTCCATCCCCTTGTCTCGCGGGATGCCCAGAAGCGCGAAGAACGCCTTCATCCTCCTTGGGTTATCACGCCGTGATAGCCCAAGGGCTCCCCCGGGCCTCGAAAGGCCCACCAGCTCAGGGCTGGACAGCAAGGTGATCCCCCTGCCCTCCATGGCAAGACGCCTCTGCTCTACACGGCCCCCAGCTACTCCCCTGCCTGGCCGGTACTTTGCAGGTCTCCGATTCCGTTCCCGTAGGGCGTGGCAGAGCGAGTACCGCGCCACCGTCTCCCCAGCCGTGATCACCACCAGCAGCGACCGCAGAGCACCGTCGTCCAGACGCGTGGATCATCAGGGCTATCCAGAGACATGCGGCCACTTCAGCCCAAAGCCCTGACATCGAAGTCATGCCTAAGCACGGGCTCAGCGTGGCCGGCGATGTCGACCGGCTGCGGGTCCCCCTGAGCCGGTGCGTCGCCCGGGTTTGGCGTACAGCCGAACCCTGGCACATGGGCAAGGCCAGCACCGGCATCCAGGTCCGGTGGGCGCACCGCCCGGCGACCTATCCTCTTGCTGGGTCGGCTGACATGCTGCTCACCGTGGTGCGGTGGGCGCAATACGGCGGCTGTCCGGAACAGCTCCTCGTTCTCTTCCCCAGAGTGCCGGTGGTCACCAAAAGTGCTGATTGCCACTCAGGAGGCACACGTGTCCTGGTAATGGCGAGGACCGGATGATTGGGTCCGAGTTCCGCTCGGTCACCGACCCTTCAGTGTTCCCGCCCCCCACGCCCCGCCTCGGTGTCCGATCCGGCAGCAACGGCTCCATCTACGCCCACTGCGCACGAGGCAGCGGCCGCCCACTGTTCCGGCTACTGAGGTTTTCAAGGTGGGGTCGGCGGGTTGATTGCCAGTCCTGTGGCGGTGAGACAGCCGTCGATGAGACGGAGCCGGAGTTGGATCCTGCGCAACTCGCTGCGGAGCTTGCGATCGAGGTCATCGGGCGTGGTGAAAGCGGTGTTGGCCATTGCTCTCCACCCGAGTGACCAGCAGTACCCCAGTCGCGCACAGCCAGCCGGCCGCGCCCCCGCGCCAACCCCGCCCCGTCGCAAGCCTTCCCGGGACCACTCGGGACGAGTACACATGATATGGGCAGCCCACACCCGAACGGGCGCCCAGAAACCGCGCCCAAGGGGACCCGATGAAGGCCGTTATCGCGGACATCAACCAGCACAAGCGCCGCCTCGCCCAGCACCCGTTCCTGTGCCACCTGACCGACCGCGACAGCGACCCAGTCGAGCGGATGGCGTTCGCCCCCTGCTTCGCCCCATTCGTCATGGGCTTCGCGGACATCAACACGATGGGCCTGCGCGACGAGAACGCGGAGCATGACCACCTCCAGCATCTCGTCAACGAGCACACACGCGAGGACGACCACCACTGGCCCATGTACCTCGACGACCTCGCAGCCTTCGGCCACGACGAGCCCGCCGGACCCGTCGCCACCATCGCCGCGCTGTGGGGCGAGCAGACCGCCCGTACCCGAGACGCCGCCTACACGATCATGGGCTTGGCCCGCACATCCACTCCGCCGCTGCGAATCGCCATAGTCGAAGCCGTCGAAGCCACTGGCTTCATCCTCTGGGGCGCCTTCCTGACAGCCGCCACCGACTACACTGCCGCCACCGGTCGCGCCCTGCGCTACTTCGGCCTAGAGCACGCCGAACTCGAGACCGGCCACGCCATGGGCACCGACGACATCGACCGCGAACTGCGCCACATCGACCTCGGCGACGCGCGGCCCCAAGCCCTGGCCAACACCGCCACCGTCTTCGCGAGCATCCACGGGATGCTCGACGACTTCGCCGACTACCGCTCCGCCACCTGACCGCCCCACGCCCCCTGGAGCTCACCGCCGTCTTGGCGGACCGCCACCCGGAGGTGCCCCTGACCCACGAGGTGACCCCTCGGCTCCCCCGTAGAAGTGCTCGCGGAGGCGGCCGAGCACGCGCTCGCGCTACTAGATGGGCCGCAGCACCTGATCAGGCTCTCGGGAAGCAGCCCTGGCGTACTCCGCGAAGTCCGCGTTGCCGAGCGCCAGGTCCGCCTGGACGCCGTGCGCTGCGGCGGGCAGGACTCGAAATTCCCTGGGCTCCGGCGACTCGATGAGTTCCTGGTAGTAGAGGGGTCAAGGTCGCTCTCGTCCTCCCAGTCGGTCGACAGAGCCGGCAACGCCCGCGTTGGCGACTGCATCGTTTCGCGGTCAGCGAGGAAGATGACACTCGGTTCCTCATCCTCTGCGGCGGCAAGAACCTCGTCAGCCGTTGCTCCCGACCAAGTCGGCGCATCGACCAGCTGCACTCTCGCGGGAAACTCACCACCCGGCCCCCACGGCCGGCGCAACTCCCCCACCACCACATTCCACGACTCGTCGTCGCTAAAGTCGGTCCTGATGACGAGGACGTCGAGCAAGTCGCGTCCGACCTCAGGAAGCACTCGCTCAAGGCCCTCCGGCATCGTCATGTCCAGGAATCTCCCACGCTGCACTGACGTCCAGCCACTGCGGGAGTGATCCAGGGGGAACGTCCCAGCCGGAGTCTCAGTCCAGGCCGACGCACGATGCCAGAGTTGCCTGTCAGACGGCGAAACTATCCGGATGTCAGGGGAGTGGATGGCTGCCACCGGGCTCGACGTATCACGCCGTGATAGGGCGCCAGCCGTCCCGGACCTATCACGGCGTGATAGGCCACTGTCCTGTCTCGTCGGGCGCGGACCGTTCCCCGATGGTCGAAAACTGACCTGCTGGCCTGCGGTCCAGGACCTCCTCGATCCGGTCCAGTTTCGCCTCGCGCTCCGGGTCGGGTGACACCTTCCACGCCTTGGCGCGCTGGAAGGTGACGCCGCGGCGGGCAAGGAGGCGGCGTGACGCCTCGCGGCCCAAGCACGCTGACCCAACCCGGTGAACCTACGCGGGCACAGCACTAGATGAGCTGGATCGTCCCGCTGGGCCTCTCCGCCGATGACGCCGCCCGCGCGCAGGGCGCAAGCAGAGTCTCCCG
The DNA here is from genome assembly GCF_042717325.1 of Streptomyces sp. NPDC058637. Lineage (NCBI taxonomy): Bacteria > Bacillati > Actinomycetota > Actinomycetes > Kitasatosporales > Streptomycetaceae > Streptomyces > Streptomyces sp. NPDC058637. The sequence goes on from NZ_JBHXRD010000018.1 coordinate 39,720, forward strand.
ATGACTTCCATGATTCAAAGGTGCGCAGGGGCGTGCACGTGGAGGGCTGGCGGTCGCGTTTGCGATCGGCACGTGGGGCCTGGCCGTGGTTCGTCTCGCGGCGGACGTGGCTCTCGCTCACGGAGTTCTCGATGCTGGTCGGCATTTCCGGCGGCTCGCTTCAGTGATTCCCGATCCGGCTTCGTTGTGCTGTCGTCGGCTTCGGTGGTGTTGCCGACGTCGTTGATCCGAGGTCGTTCGTCGACTGCCCTGGTGGACTATCACGGCGTGATAGTCCACCAGGGCAGGTCCAGCCCGAGCCCCTACGACCAGTCATTGCCCACTGCCCCCTTGGGTGCAGGGCGCAACTGGCATCAGCGTGGGCCGGATGGCCGGTGTTCTACGGGATGTGGGGGAGTACGCAGCACTTTGCCCGCTGCCCCTGCCTCGTCCGCGAGGTGGGGTGGGCTATCACGGCGTGATGGACGACCACGCCAGAAAACTTTCATTGCTAACGCGTGGCGTACCCAATTGATCTTTCGCGTTAGTAGAGTGACGGACTATGACGTCACCTGAATCCAGGGGCGACCGCGAGAAGGTCGTCTCGAAGCTGCCCTCCTGGCTACGCCAGGAACTGAAGATCCGCGCCGTACAGCACGGCATCGACATGCAAGACGCTGTCGAAGCAGGCATCACGGCGTGGCGCGGACTCGGATCCAACCTCAGCTCCATCGATACGAGCGGCGCGGAGTCCTTCGCGACTTTCCTGCCCGCCGATCTGTGGTCGGGCTTCCGCGCCGACTGCAAGTCCCGGGGGGTCTCCCTCATCCAAGGGCTCGCACAGTCCGTTCAGGTGTGGCTCGAGACTCATCCCGCACCAGCCGTGAAGCGGCCGGACATCGTTCGACGCTTCATCGTCTGCAACCAGAAGGGCGGGGTCGGCAAGACCGCGATCACTGCCGGCACCGGGGAGGCGCTCGCGGAAGCCCCCACGATGCTTGTGCCTGTCCGCGTTTCCAAGCACTTCGCAGCACTGCTTGAAGAGGACGAGACCAGCACTCGCGACCCGCTTGCTCTTGAAGACCTGCCGGGGCTCGGCCAGCGCGTCCTTCTCGTCGACTTCGACCCACAGGGGCACCTCACCCGACAGCTGGGCCAGGAACCTCTTGCGATGGAGGGGGACTCGCTCACCAACCACATGGCGGGCGAGGGCAAGGGCGATCTGCGTGATCTCATCGTTCCGATCGACGCCGACCGCTTCGGCGACCGGCTCCACCTCTTGCCCGCGTGCACGGACGCCTTCCTTCTCGACGTGCGTCTCGCCTCTGTGCGTGCACGCGAAGCGTCCCTGGAACGTGCCCTGTCTGCCATCGAGAGCGACTACGACGTCATCCTCATCGACTGCCCGCCCAGCCTCGGCCTGAGCATGGACGCCGCCACCTACTACGGCCGCCGCCGTCCCCAGGAATCCCCCGGTAACTCCGGTGCCCTCATCGTCGTCCAGGCCGAGGACAGCAGTGCCGACGCCTACGGGCTTCTGACGTCCCAAATCGAGGACATGCGCACCGACCTCGCACTCGACGTCGACTACCTCGGCCTTGTCGTCAATCACTACGACGCCCGCCGCGGCTACATCGCCACGTCATCCCTCCAGTCCTGGATGGACATAAAGGATCCCCGTGTCGTCGGTGTCATCGGAGACCTGAAAGAACAGAAGGAGGCGGTCCGCGCCAAGCGGCCGCTCCTCGACTACGCGCCCCGGTGCGATCAGTCCGTCGCGCTGCGCGCCCTCGCCCGGGAGATCAGCAAGTGAGTAAGGCCAAAAACCTCGGCGCTGGGGCATCTTTTGCACAGGCCCGCCCCATCAGCGCCCGACGGGCCGCCATCGGCGCGGTCACCGGCGCACCCACCGACGGAGTTCCGGATCCCACCGAGCTCCCCCTCGGTGCCATCAGCCAGAACCCTGATAACCCCCGGGAAGAACTTCGCGATCTGGACGGACTAGCCGCAAGTATCCGTGAGATCGGGCTCATCAACGCCATCACGATCGCCAGCGTGGAGGCCTACCTCTCCGAACGCCCGGACCGCGCGGGAGATCTTGATGAAGGCGCCCGCTACATCGTCATTGACGGCCACCGGCGTCTTGAGGCCGCCCGACTCGCCGGCGCCCCCAGGATCCGGGTGAGCGTCGACGACACTCTCGTCTCCACCGACGAGTCACTTCTCGAAGCCGCGTTTGTCGCTAACGTCCACCGTGACGACATGAATCCGCTCGAGCAGGCGCATGCGCTGCACAAGCTCGTCGAGTTCTACGGCTCGCAGAGTAAGGCGGCAAAGAGGCTAGGTATCGGGCAGTCGACGATCTCCTCGAAGCTGTCGATCCTCGACCTCGACCCTGAGCTTCAGGCAGACCTCGTTTCAGGCCGCCGCACGATCGAGCACGTTCGTAACCTGTCCAAGCTGACCCCGGCGGAACAGCGGGAAAAGGCGGACAGGCGAGCAGCTGGTGCCACCGGGCAGAGGTCAGCTGTGCGTAGTGGGGGAGAAGGGCAGAACTCTGTCCTGACGCTGCCTGAACCACCGGTCTCGGCCCAGGCCACCCCGCCGGAGCAGGCGGGGGTATCACGGCGTGATACCCCCGCCGGTCACACCGGGGAGGATGCTGCCGCGGCTATCCCTGAGGAACTGCCGACCCAGCGAACGGAATTCGAGGGCCAGCAAGAGGATGTCGCGGAGCCTGCGCTGGACGAGTCGGTCTCCGTTCCGGTTGGGGGCGCAGGCGTCATCAAAATGCCCTGGCACGACGCCAACGCGGTGGCAGAGCTCGTGTTGTGGAAGATGGATTCCGAGCAACAGCAGGTTCTTCTGGCGCGGCTCCTCGCTGCCCATGGACAGGCTCCAGCCGCAGAGCAATAGCTTTAACGGCGGGGAGGGGGAGGACCGAGGAGGCGATGAGTCATACGCTGTGCCTGCACTGCACAGGTCGCCTCGAGTCCTTCGTGCCAGACCCTCCGAGGGCCTTTCGGTCATTCAGCTGGAGCTGCCCTGCATAGCTCGATGCAGGCCATGGGGTGACGCTAACGCGTTCTTCCCCTCTGTGCTCTGTCGCATGGGCTCGCCCGCCGACCCCCAACCTATGACCTACGGCAGCGCTCTCTTCGGCTTGTCGTAGAGGGCGCTGCTGTTCGGTCCCACTGAACCTTGACCGATCTCACTGAGGTTTGGCTGCTTGCTTGTGGCCAGCCGACTGGGGTCCGGGCTGCGGACAACTGGCCGACCACACACGGCTCCGGGCCCGGATGGCCGGTCAGCCGGCGTCAACTGGGGGTGCTGACGAACAGGGGATCGAGCGGATCGTCCTCGTACCCGACGACGAGGCAGGTCACGGCGACCGCTCCTCGGGAGAGTTCCACCAGCCGGGCCAGGGCTGCCGCCTCGGACGGCAGTCCGGCCGGATCGAGGCCGAGCGCCCGGGCCGCGCGGTCGCGTCGCCGGTCGAGGTCCGGCATGTCCTCCCGGTACTCGTCGGCGAGTGCCTGGAGTTCTCCAGCCGTCCGTCCGGGAGCATCCCGCCACCAGGGTGCCACCAGACACAGCCGCACCAACTCTGGCAGTCCGAGGGCGAGCGGTCCGGCCTCGCCGTCGAGGCTGATGTACACCACGGGGCGTTCCTCTCCGCCCTCGCCGACGAAGCAGAACGCGTCACCTGAGCCCGCCCGCGCAAACTGTTCAAGCCGGGCTCCAGAGGCAAGCCGGACCCCGTCTTCCAGTTCCAGGTCGGCCGGGTCCGTCGCATCGAGATCCGCAACCCCAGCGAAGAAGTCGATGACCTCCTGGTCGGCACCCAGGAGAGGCAACAACGCGCGGTGGTGGGCGGGCACGTCGGCTGGTGCATTCGATCCGTTCACCTGGCAACCGTAACCGGGGCCTCCGACAGCGGCGGCGTCAACCGCCAGGGGCCTGGGGCGGGACAAGGTGGCGAGGCCCGCAGGCGTGGGTGCGCGGCCTCATTCACAAGCTGGTGCTCAAGCGGTGAGACTGGTCAAGGTCCGATGAGACAGGACAGCTGCTGCACAGAAATCGGGTGAAACGCCAATAGCGACTGAAAGGCGAAACACAGAATGGGGGTCTGGACGACCTATCTCGCAGTGGCTGGTGCGGCACGACCTTGGCGACCCTGGCAGCCCGCCAGAAGGCCGTACACGGGATTTCGAGCCACTGAGAACGTCCGGGACTGCACAGAATCGGCCCACCAAGGCCGTTGTCGAGACCGGGGCCGGCAGCTGGCCTTCTCACACTTGAGTTGAACGCGCCAAGTGTTGTTGGCTCTCAGCCACACTCCCAACACCACCCTGGGACCACGACGGCAGTATCACTGCAGCTCGCTGCCGAAGCGGATCCAACTCCGAGCGGCGACCGGTTCCGGCCAGGCCCGCCCGGCGAAGACCCGCAGCCGCAAGGTGTGTTCGATGCCCTCCGCTCACGCCTCGCGCACCACCTGGCGGACCGCAACGCGAGCCTGCAGTTCTGCGAAGGAGGCATGGCAGGCCGGGGCGCTGGGGCGGCGGAGACAGGTTGTCGGCGTCGACTTCGTGATCGCCGCTGCTGAGCCGACCCGGCGGTCAGCCCAGGACGGAACAGGTTTTCGGAGCGGATCCCTTCAACTGGGTACACATCAGGGTTCCGTTGGGCAGCTTCGGGCCGCCGGGTCGGCCCTTCTTTCCCCACAGCGTTTCGACCGCGACGCCGGGGGCCCGTCCGTTGTCGCCGGTCCAGGTCGACTTCTTCCAGCCGCTGGTCTGGGTGCTGTGGCCGGGCTTCTTGTGGGACCACCGTGCCCAATAGGTGTGGTTCTTCACCCCGGAGACCTTATGGGCGATGATCAGCGGCACGCGCGTCGCGGTGTTGTACTGAACGGTGATGCAGTAATTGCCGCGGTCTGTGCAGCGGTGCGTGTCCATGATCCGCGCAGGAGCAGGAGCATGGCTGGTGCCAGCGTGCGCCGGGAGGGGTGTACCTCCGAGCAGTACAGCCGTTCCGGCAGCCCAGTAAATGATCTTTCGCATGTATGGCCAACCGCAGCCGGGACTCCGGGATACGGGCCGGCCTGGCCGATCACCCGGACGTGACGGCGGGGCCAAGACGTCAGCGTCCGGTGAGGGCCTGGAGCACGGGGGAGGGGTCCTCAAGGTCCGCGGTGACGAGACCGGCCCCGGCGTCGCGTAGTTCGGTGGCGGTGAAGCGCCCCGTGGCGACGGCGAGGACGGTGACGTGGTTGTCCAGGGCTGCCTTGACATCGGCCGGGGTGTCACCGATCAGCAGGACATCCTGCGGATCGATCAGAGTGTTCAGGCCCCTGCTGGTCCGGCGGATCGCGGTCCGGACGAGCTCGGCACGTTCGTCGTGATCCTCCCCGTAGCCCCCGAGCGGAAAGCGGATGTGGGTGTCGAGTCCGAACACGGCGAGCTTCGTCTGTGCCACCGCGGCGAGGTTGCCGGTGACGACTGTCTGCGCCACGCCCCCCAGGGCGGCCACGGCTGCGAGTACGCGGGCTGCGCCGGGCAGTGCGTGGCCGCGCTCGCGGAGTTCACCGGCCCGCAGGCGGTGCTGCTCGGCAGAGAGGCGGGCGAAGGCTTCGAACATGGACCGGTCGCTGGTGATGCCGTGGAGTTTCGCTGTCTCCCGGAAGATGACCGGTTCCGTCAATCCGTCGACCGTGGCCTGTTCGCGCATCGGCTGCCCGGTGACCAGCTCGAAGCAGTGGCCGAAAATGTCGCGCCCGACGCCCCGGGTGGCGATCAGCGTGTGGTCGATGTCCCACAGCACCAGCTTCAACGTCAGCCTCCCAGTCACCGCCCCGCCCCGTGCACGGGCCACGGTGTCACACGTTGGTGGAAAGCCAACTGCCTGCGGACACCGCCACTCTACGGTTGGCGCAGAGCAACAGGACAGGGGACATACACATGAGGCTGCCCACACTGCCGACCGGTGAGCGGATCCGGGAGCGGCGTACCGGCATGGGCCGGACCCAGGCCGCGGTCGCAGGCCTGTGCGGGATCACCACGGACTACCTCTCCCAGATCGAGCGCGGGCTGAAGTCCCCGTCCAGCGAGGTGGTCGCCCGGCTGGCGGCCGAGTTGAAAGTCCCGGTGGGCTACCTCCTCGGCGACGACCAGCCGGCCCGCCCAGCACCGGGACCCGCCCCGGGGGCCGACGTCGTGCGCGCCCTGCTGGGACAGCGCCCCCGCCGGGCCTCCACGGATCTCGCCCCGGGCGGGCTGCTGGACCGGGTGGAAGAGGCCTGGCGGATCTGGCAGACCTCCGCCACCCGCTTCACCGACGTCGAAACCGTCCTGCCCGACCTGATCGGCGACATCGAGACCGCCCTGCGCACCACCCGCCCCGCCCCGGCCGAGCACCGCGACGTTCAGCGCCTGGCCGCCGACCTGTACGGGCTGCTGCGCTCGTACTGCCGGCGCACCGGGCGCACTGATCTGTCCCTCATGGTCACCGACCGGGCCCTGCGGGCGGCCGAGGAGGCCGATGACCCGCTGCGGATGGCGGTCGCGAAGTGGAACCTGGGGCACGCCCTGCTGTCCCAGCCCGGGCAGGAAGGCGCTGCTGCCGACGTCGCGGAGACCGCCGGTGAAGACCTGGCCCGGGTGCTTCCCACGTCGCAGGGTGCCGCGGTCCGAGGTGCCCTCGAACTCGTCGTGGTCGTCGCCGAGGCGCGGGCCGGCCGGGCCTGGGCCGCCCGGGACCGCCTCATGACCAGGGTACTTCCACTGGCCCGCCGGTCGGGGGAGGGCAACGTGGGCCGGACCGTGTTCGGCCCCACCAACACGATGCTGCACGCCGTGTCCGTGGAGATGACCGACGGCGACGCTGCCGAAGGGCTTCGCCTGGCCGATCGCGTGGACACCAGCCGGCTGCCCTCCCTCGAGCGGCAGTTCACGTTCGGGCTGGAAGTCGCCCGGTGCTACGACCTGCGCCGGGACGACACCGCGGTCCTGGTGCATCTTCTGGAGCTGGAAGCCCTCGCACCGCAGGACCTGCAGCGCAGTCCTCTGGGCAGGACTCTGGCGATCTCCCTCGTGCGCCGGGCCCGACCCACCTACCGCCGGCAGGCCGCCGCCCTGGCCGAGCGCCTCCAACTCGTCTGAGACACCCGGGCCAGGAGCCGACCCGGACTCTCAGCTCGGGTACCCGCCCCGGTGCCGTCGTACGGTCCCCCTTCACAGACCGTGGACAAGGGGAACGCGATGAACACCGGTGCCGCACCGTCGGACAAAGCGGCAGCCATGGCCGGGGCCCGCCTCGCTCCGGCCGGCCAGGACTGGGACGCGGTCCGGGTGACCCGGTTCGTAGGCCTGCAGGTCATCGAGCGCCTCGGCCCCGGAGCCGGCCCCGTCATCATGGACCCCGCTGCCCGCAGCATGTACTTCCTCGTGCCGCCCGGCACCACCAAGTCCTGGTCCGACCTGCCGCAGTGCACGGCGCTGGGGGAGACCAACCACGTGGTCCTGCCACCCACGCACAAGCAGACACCGCCCGGCCCCTACTGGCTCATCCCCGCACAGCAGCCGCTCGCCGCCACCCGCCTCCTGCGTGAAGCCCTGGAAACCGTCCTCGGCCCCCGCGCCGCCACAGCACCCGAGACGCCTCTGGACCTCTCCCGGCTGACCTTCGACCAGATCCGGGGATGGAACTGCGCACTGTGCGGTACACGCCTGCACCGCGACCGCTCTCTCGGGACCCACCGCAGCGACACCGGTCTCCTGACCGAAGCCACCGAGCTCTGGGCCTGCGCACCCGCCTGTCCCTGAACACCATCGCGAACCGCTGAACGCGCTCTGCACTCTTGCCCGTGAGCGCCATGCGCATAGCGGTGAGGACCGTGCCGGAGACCGGGGTGGTGGCGATGGCCCAGCCGAGCAGGGCCCGGGTGGGCCATCGCCTACCACGATGGTCAGCCACGGCGCGAGCGCCTCGCCCTTCGGCGGCAGGACCAGGAGCGGGAGCTGCTTGTGGTCCATCTCCCAGCACCGGCCGCGCAGCGCGTCCGGGCGGCGCAGGTAGACCGAGCCCGCCCGGCGCCCGGCCTCACCGGTCTTCCACGCCGCGCGCTCCGCCGGGGGCAGGCCGCCGGTGAACGCCTGGTACAGCGGGCGCTCCGCGACCGGCTTCGCGCTCGCCCAGCCCTCGGCAAGAAAGTCGGGCACCGGTACCCCGGCCGTCGTGCCGTCCCCGCCGGTCACAGCGCGCCGGGCACGGACCATCGCGGCGACGTCGCCCCGGTAGAAAACGAGCGCCGCCCGATCGGCCTGGCTCAGCTCGTAACGTGGACGCACGGCAGACGCGGTCGGCTTGGGCGGCGCTAGCCAGCGCCACACCGTCCGCTTGGTGTTCGGCGACGAGGTCCTGGCCACCGCCATCCTCGACCGCCGCCTCCACCACTGCGACGTGATCTCCATCAACGGCCCCAGCTACCGGCTCAAGAACCGTCTCGCCGCCATCGAACGCGACACAGACGCAGCCTGAACTTGAGTTCGCGCGTCACTGGTGTCAGGCGATCTCCGGGCGAAGGCGTTGACCTTCCGGTGTGAACGTGAATCGATCGGCGAACGGGCCATCACCACAGCGGACCGCGAGAAGCAACGGCGCTTCCCGATCCGGGGGCCATGACGAATCGGATCCAGGCTCGGTGCCGTTCCACAGGTGGAAAAAGATCATTGGCTCTGCGATGTCCTTGGTGACATAACCGAGGGTTTTTCCGTAGAGCGGGTTGGTTCCACCGAACAGAACCGACGGAGGACCGAAGGCAGCAAGAACATCCGCCCACACTCGGTCGTGCTGGGCCCACGGACCGATGACGCTCCGCATTGACGCGTATGTCTCGGCATCCAACACTCGGTCGGGCTTGAGCCACCCCTGTCGCCATGCGAACTCCGCGTATACGGAGGCCACGCTGCCATCGTGGTCGGATACAAGCAGACGACTGATGACGCCTTTGACGCCAGTGGGGAGCCAAAGGCCTACTTCGCCCCAGGCGTGCTTCTGGTCACCCCAAACTTCGGGCCGTTGCTCAAGAAAGAGCAGATGGTCTATCGCCATCCAAGCGGCGAGCTCCACATCGCCGTACACCCCCGGCCTGCGCAGCACAAGGTTGAACTGATCGACGAGGTAGATCCGCATGTCGTCCGATGATGCGAGCACTGTGTCCACGGCCATCCGGACAGTCTGGCCTACGGCACCGGCAGACGGGCCAGCAGGCGGCAGAGGTCAGAACTCGACCAGATCACTGGTGCACATACCTCTGTACTCCGTGGTGCAGCCAGAGGAGTACGCCGACAGAGGTAGATCGCTTGGTGCCAGATCTGCATGGATGTGTCACGAGAAAACTGCCGTCGCAGCCATCCTGCGATCTGCTCGGGCGACCAGCACAGCGCCAGCTTGGCCTCCACCAGGGCGCGCAGAGACGGCCGTTGGGCGAGCTTGGCCTGCTTGGGCCGGCGCCCGCGCGTGTAGGCCGCCGCATCAGCGGACGCCGCTCGGTAGAGGTTTCGGCCGCCGTTGCGGGCGATCTCGCGGGAGACGGTCGAAGGCGATCTGCCTAGCCGCTCGGCCAATTGCCGGGCAGACTCCCCGGCCGCCGTTCCGCGGGATATCTCCTCGCGCTCGCTGCCGGTCAGGTGCCGCTCGGAACGCTGCTGGGGGGCGAGACGGATGCCGCCGCTCTGGCGCCCCGAGTGCCCGCCCTATCAAGCTGAGCGACCGCCCCTCACACCACCGTTTCCAAACCTCGTCCTGCTGAGCCGCCGAGAACCCGTAGTCACGCACCTGTGCCTCCACGATCACATGATCATCCGTCGTGCTTTGATTACTTGAGGGTGCCTTGGTCTATTGACGGCAGAAGGCCGGTCTAGGCTGCGACAGTCGCTGGCCACCGAGGCCGGCGCGTCAAGGGAAGGCACATATGCCGCAAGCGCGACACGCGACCAGCCCGGCGGACACGTCGGGCCGGCAGACGCTCAGTGCGGTAGAAGAGGCGGCCCGGATGGACGCCGTGCGCCGCTACGACATCCTCGACACCCCGCCCGACGGCGCGTTCGACCGCGTCGCGGCGATGGCCGCCCGGCTGTTCAAGGTGCCGGTGGCGAGCGTCACGATCGTGGACGAGGACCGGATCTGGTTCAAGGCCGCCCACGGCCTGGAGGGCGTCAGCGAGATCGGCCGGGAACCGGGCCTGTGCGGCTCGGCGATCCTCGCCGACGAGACCCTGGTGATTCCCGACACTCTCACCGACCCCGTCGCCGTCAACAACGGTCTGGTCACCGGGCCGATGGCGGTCCGCTTCTACGCCGCCGCGCCGATCACCACCCGTGACGGGCACCGGCTGGGCACCGTCAACATCCTCGACACCAAGCCGCGTCTGATCAGCAAGGACGACACCGCCACCCTCGCCGACCTGGCTTCGATCGTGCTCGACGAGCTGGAGATGCGTCTGGCGGCCTTGAACGCCCTGCGCGCAGAGCAGGAGCGGCGCATCGAGCAGGAGGAAGCCCGCGAGCGCGCGGAGCGCGACATGGCCGCCATCCAGGCATTCGCCTCCACCCTCCAGCGCACCCTGCTGCCGCCGGCACTGCCGGTGATCCCTGGGCTGGAACTGGCCTGCCACTACGCCACCGCCTCCCCGCAAGATGTGGGTGGGGACTTCTACGACGTCTTCCCCCTCGACGACACGAGGTGGGCATTCTTCCTCGGCGACGTGTGCGGCAAGGGCCCCGAAGCCGCTTCCGTCACCTCCCTGACCCGCTACACCCTGCGCGCCGCCGCCCTGATCGACCCCGACCCCGACAAAGTCCTCACCGCACTGAACACGGCGCTGCTCCTCGACCCGGCCGTCGGTACCCGGTTCTGCACCGCCGTATTCGGCACCCTTGAACCCCACGAGAAGGACGGGTTCACCGTCACGGTGGCCACCGGTGGACACCCCCCGGCCTACCACCTGCGCGGACAGGGGACGGTGGAAGAGGTGCGCCCTCAGGGCGGCATGCTCATCGGCGCCATCGCCGAGGCATGCTTCGCCTCCCACACCTTCCACCTCGCCCCGGGCGAAGGACTGCTCCTCTACACCGACGGACTGACCGAGGCCCGCATCCTGGGCGGAGAGATGATCGGAGACGAGGGCCTGACCCGTTTCCTCTCCGCTCGCACCGGGCCCATCGGCGCGAGCGCGGTCATAGGGGACACCGTCGACCTCCTCGACGCCACACCCCAGGGGGCCGGTGACGACGTCGCCCTGCTGGCCCTGTCCGTCCCCCTCGCCAACGCCACGGACGGTCTCACCGCGACCGCCACCGCCCACACCATCGCCCCCGCCGGCGAGACACCGGGGAGCCGACCGTGACCGACTTCAACCTCACCACACAGCACACCGAAGGCGACCTCGCCCTGACCCACGTCGCCGGGGAACTCGACATGGCCACCGCCCCCGTTTTGCGCGCCCAGGCACTGGCCCTCATCGAACAAGGCCACCGGCACCTGATCCTGGACCTCTCAGCCGTCACCTTCTGCGACTCCACGGGCTTCAGCGCCCTCGTCGGCATCTACCGCTGCGCCCAGACCGCCGACGGCACCCTGGTCCTCGCCGCCGTCCCCGACCGCCTGGCACGCCTGCTGGACCTCACCGGCCTCAGCGCCCTGCTGCCCGCCTTCCCCACCGCCGCCCACGCCCTCGTCGCGCACACCCCCAGCCCAGACACGGCCACCGCAGCCTCAAGACAGGGCACGATCGACGCGTAGACACCCTTGCCAGCCCCCTCAGCCCAGGGGCTACGACCCCTGGGCACCTTCCCCCTCCACCCCACCGAGATCCGCATCGGCTACGCCCGGGTCTCAACCGGCGGGCAGAAACTCGACCGGCCGATCGACGCCCTCACCCTCGCGGGCTGCCGGCGCATCCTCCTCGAGAAAAAGTCCGGCAAGAACGACCCGCGCCCCGAAGTGAAGGCGTGCCACGCCTTCCTCCAGGAAGGGGACACCCTCGTCGTCCCCTTCCTGGACCGGTACGGCCGCAGCCTCCAAGACCTGGTGAACATGGTCGGGAACTTGCGCGAGCGGCAGATCGGCTTCACCTCCCTACGCGAGAAGCTCGCCCCCCCGGCGGCCGCCTGATCTTCCACGTCTTCGCCGCGCTCGCGGAATTCGTCCGGGAGCTGATCGTGCAGGGCACCAACGAGGGCCTCGCCGCAGCTTGGGCCCGCGGCGCGTCGGCGGCCGCCCCACCGTCGTCAACGACAACCTGCTGCGCGCCGCCCGCGACATGCTGCCCAACCCGGGAAACATCCGCGAATCGACGTTGGAAGGGCTGAAACCGCGGCCCGCAAGGGCAAGTACGGCGGTCGGCCCCCGGTCATCACCGACGACATGTTCCACACCGTGCTGCGGCGCAAGGCGCTCGGCGAGTCCGTCGAGCAGATCAAGCCCGACCTGATCATCCCCACCGGCAAGCGCAAGGGACTGAACCCCTCGGTCGCAAGCATCTACCGGGCACTCGCCCAGCACGAGAAGACCAAGGCTTACCCGGAGGCAGTCGAGACGGCACACGCCGACTTCGCCACCCTTCAGCAGCGCGACCGCAGCCCCGCGTGGTCACTCAGCGCTACACACCACCTGGCCGTAGCTGTACGAGAACAGGGCCAAGTCGGGTGATGTCTCACCGACAAGTGGGTGGGCTGCGTTGGCCGAGCGAGGCGGCACACCAGGTCAGTCTCGGGTGCGGTGGCGCAGCCGGTGGGTGACTGCCCGGTGGGACAGGGGGCCGAGTCCTTCCAGGGCCTGAGCGAGGACAGCGAGCTGTTCGAGCGAGTCCAAGGCGCGGGCGGCGCCCTCGGGGTCGACGCCCTCGTAGAGTTCGATGCCTACGAAGGAGGCGGCCGCAGCACGGGCCAGCCCGGCGGGGTCGACGAAGGCGGCCAGGGGGGTCGCGGCCAGCAGCCGGGTCAGGACGGCCTCCAGCTCCTTGATCCACAGCGCGAGCCCGGCGGAGGTCGCGGACGCGAGGGCGGGCGCGGTCTGGCCGGCGGCCAACAGCTGGCCGAGGACGGCCACCTGGCCGGCCTCCCGTTCCTCGGCGTGCATCGCGCGGGCGAAGGTCAGGAGTTCCGTGAGGGAGTCCAGGGCGGCGAGCCGCTCGCGGTAGCGGGAGACGCGCTGCTCGGCGCCGTGCACGCAGGCAGCGGCGAGGAGTTCGTCGACGGAACCGAAGTGGTAGAAGATCAGCGCCTGGTTGACCCCGGCCGTGGTCGCGATCGAGCGGGCCGAGGTCTTGGCGATGCCCTGCTCGACCAGGGTGCGCAGGGCCCCTTCGAGGAGTTTGAGGCGAGTGGCCCCGCCGGACGCGCTCACGCGCGGGCCTCCTCGCGGACGGGCCGAAGACCGGCGCGGAGTCCGCCCCCGCTCGCGTCGGCGTACTCGGCGGTGAAAAACCCCTCGTAGCCGAAGAGGAAGCCGAAATGCCGGTTGGTCACCCGCACCCGGATCCGGAAGCGGCCGGTGCTCTCGTCGAACGACTCGCGGACCTCGGCTTCGCCTGCGATCAGGGACGGAACGCGAACGTCGACGGGGCCTTCGCGGAAGCGGTGCTCGCCGGAGCGGATGAGGAGCGAGCCGTCGGGCTCGGCGCTCATGTGGAGGTCGCTGGCGAGGTGCTGGTGGGTGCCGAGGTAGTCGAGGACGCAGTCGCGCTCGGGGCTGAAGACCATCGTGGCGTCGAAGCGGTGAGGGCCGTCAGGCAGTTGGAAGGTCCGCACGAAGGTGACCGTCTCGCGGCCGAAGGAGTCCACGTAGGGGAAGTTCTCGATGACGAAGGGAACATGGCGCCCCTCGCGCGGGACAAGGATGTTGCGCGTCCCTCCGAGCCGGAGGAACGGCTTGACGAAAGGGGCACCGTGGCGGATCCGCTCCATCGTCCCGCGCCCGACGCAGGCTTCGCCGCTGTCGAGCCCGACGGAGAAGCGCCGCCGGATCTCGGGGTGCAGGCGGCCGAAGCCGGCGCCCATATGAGTGTGAAAGATCGAGGTCACGAGGACTCCAGGGTGGCGAGCAGCCGGGGGGCGCGGACACGCTCGGGAGGCGTGCGTCGGCAGCGGCGTGCAGCGGGGGTGCCGGGCAGCGGGGGCTGCCCTCGGCGAGCAGCGAGAGCGGGTGACCCGAGGCGAAGCGCAGCGCCGAGACGCGCGTGCCGTCGGACCGCTGCCGTTCGCCCGCGCTGACTCCAGTGCCGGCAATCCACAGGAAAGGCAGCAGCCGGGTCGCATAGCGAAAGCTCTGCGGCTCTCCCTCGACGCGGGGCATGTAGGAGATCGAGGTGAACCTCAGGTCCCAGGACTGGTGCCGCGCCGCGTCCTGGGTCCGCTCCCAGAGGACCTCCATATGGGCGTCGATCACGGTCTCCACGTACAACCCCATGGCCGCCACGCCACCTCACTCTTCTCATAGTTTGAGCGTTCGCTCAAACCGCAAGGTAGCCCAGTTTGAGCGAACGCTCAAGGAGATCGGCAGGCTGGTTGGGTCGTGCCGCGCACAGACGCGACAGCGCTCCTGAAATCTGCCGTCGGCCAGGGTGCTGCGGAAGAGGAGGGGAGCGGGAGGGCGCCACTTCGATCGTGGTCCGAAGCTCCTAATCCGCATCTTCGGAGCCGCGCTCAGGTCGCCGGCCCGGTGTGTAGCCCAGTCCATGCACGCACAGCCCGAGCCCTATGCCTGTGAGCAGTGGGAATGGGGTGGTGCGGTGTGGAGGTTTGCTGAAGAGGGATGTACCGCCATGCCCAACGACGTGAAGCCGCGGCCGGCACCGGCCCATCGCCGTGGTGCGATGGGCCGGCCGGAATTCGGGTCCGTCAGACTCCGAAAGGTGCCGGGTAGTGGATGGTGCCCTTCGGGACGGGAGCGGTGGCATCCAGGGCGAGGACCATCATGGCCTCGTCGGGCACTTCGAAGGCGGGGCGGATGCCGTGGCGTGAAGCCGGGGTGAACCCGAAGCGCGGGTAGTAGGCGGGGTGTCCCAGGCAGGTGACGAGATTCTCGCCCTGGGCGTGGGCGGCGTCGAGGGCGGCGCGGATCGCGGCGGATCCCGCTCCCGTCTTCTGGTAAGCGGGAAGTACCGCGCACGGGCCCAGCACGAGGGCGGGACTGTCGTCGATGTGGCAGCGGATCAGCAGCGCGAAGCCCGCGATGGTGCCGTCCGGGGCCTGCGCGATAAGGGAGAGGCCGTCGATCCAGGCCGGGTCGGTGCGCAGGGCCTCGACCAGGTCGGCTTCCAGCGGGGTCGGGAACGCGGCGAGGTTGACCGCGCGGATCGCGGCGATGTCGGCGGCGGTCTCGGGGCGGGTGGTCCAGATGAGGGGGTTGTTCATGAGGAGAGGCTGGTCCGTTTCACAGAGACACAAGGAGGGGGGTCTGAGTGGCGTGGTCGTACGCCGTCACTGCTGGCGCTCGCGGAAGCGATAGGTGGCGCGCAGATGGCGGGTGATGGACTTCTGCTGGTCGGTGCGGCCGGCCCGCAGGCGGGCGTCGCCGCGGGAGGCCGCCCGGTCGCTCTCGCGCAGTAGTTTGCGGTAGCTGTCCAGGCGGCGTTCGCTCAGCTGACCGGTGTGGATCGCCCCTGGACGGCGCAGTCGGGCTCGGTGTCGTGGCCGCAGTCCCGGAAAGCGCACTCCTGAGCGCGCTGCTCGATCTCGGCGAAGACCTGCTCCAGACCGTCGGCGGCGTCCTGCAGGCCGATCCCGCGCAGTCCCGGGGTGTCGATGAGGACGCCCCCGCCGGGCAGCAGGAGGAGTTCGCGGTGAACGGTGGTGTGCCGGCCCTTGCCGTCCTGGGCCCGCACCGCGCCGGTCGCCAGGACTTCGTCGCCGAGCAGCGCGTTGGCCAGCGTGGACTTGCCCGCGCCCGAGGGGCCGAGAAGCACCGTGGTGCCGTACGCCACCGCGGTCAGGACGTCCAGGCCCACACCGGTGGCGGCGCTGGTGACCACGGTGTCGACGCCCGGCGCCAGAGCGGTGACCTCGGCCTGCACGGCGTCGGCGCCGGACGGGTCCGCAAGGTCCTGCTTGGTGAGGGCGAGAACTGGCCGTGCGCCGCTGTCCCACGCCAGCGCGAGGAGCCGCTCGATCCGGCCCGGATTGAGCGGGGCCGCGAGCGAGACGGCGATAACCGCGGTGTCGATGTTGGCAGCGAGTGCCTGCCCGCGCGAGGAGCGGTCGGCGCCGGAGCGCACGATGGCGCTGCGGCGCGGCAGCAGAGCCATCAGCTGCGGATCGGAGCCGGTGCGCAGGGCGGCCCAGTCGCCGGTGCACGGGGAATGGACGGGATCTGGCGAGGAGACCGCTGAGGAGCCTGCCCGGACCGGGCCGGACTCGGTGGCGACGTCGCACTGACCACGGTCCACGCGCACGATCCGGGCCGGCACCAGACCGGCGGCGCGATGTGCGGCGAAGGTGCGGTCGAACGCCTCGTCCCACCCGAACGCGGCCAGCGTGGAACCGGCCGACCCGGACGAGGAGCTAGAGGTGGAAGAGGTAGAGAAAGAGGATGACAACGTGAGAGACCTTTGGATGAGGGCCCCGTCAGGACGTCGCACGACCACCGCGCGAGCGAGCACGCTCACAGCAGGATGGAGGGGAACGAATTTAGACCGGGACCCGGGACGTGAGGATGGTCCGGGCGCTGCCGACAGCAGCGGTCTCTACCGCGATCATTAACCTCACCTCCCTCGAATAGTCACAAGCCCAAAAGTCCTGCGAGAGCATACCACCTGAGTTGACCGTCGAGCCTCGGGTGGCGGCTCCCCCGGTTACGACAAAATTCGCTCCGGAGCCGAAAGCAGTACGCCTCACGGAACGTCACAGATCATGGGATATGACACAGCTTCTGACGAGAACGGACACTCAGCTACCGAAACCGGTCAACGCGCCACGAGCATCGAACCTCGCGCTGGACGCCCAGGCGATCTCCCAGCGATTGCCTTCCGGGTCTGCGATATACGCCGACCGGCCGCCCCCGAGGACGGTCCACCGGATCAGCAACCACGATCACACCCGCCGCCACCGCGGCCGCGAAGGCAGCATCCACTTGCTGACGGCTGTCCACATTGCAGGCGAGCGTGATCCCCGACCGCACAGCGGCAGACGGGATGGCGGTCACCGCCTCGGCACCCAGCTCATCCACGGGGTGCAGCGCCAGCAGCACACCACCGAGCAGGAATCCCAGTTGGCCTTGAGCTGGCGGACCTGGGCTTCCGCGCCCTCGATCCGCAGTCGGATCTCCTCGGTTTCGGCATAAGCGAACACGTCGGCCACGGTGCGAAGCCGGACACCGGGGCGGTCGGAGACCGCGAAGCCGCGCGCCGCCACGTCGCTTCCCGAGCGCAGACTCCTGCCGAGCCGGCGACGAGTCTGCCAACTCCTCGATCAGGTCGCCGAGATGCGCATGGGAGGGGCAAGGTAGTGCCGGACCGTTTAGCGAGTCAGGGCCTCACCGCACGTCGGTCGTGGCCGCGTACGGGATGCCTGGCCCCGGGCTGGGAATGCCGAGCTGACTAGAGTCGCCGCCATGGACGATCGCTTCGGACCTCAGGCTGTATCGCCGACGCTGTTCGGCATCGGCGGCGACTGGCTGCCTGTCACCACCGGCGAGTCAGGGGCCTTCGTCTTCCGCAGTACGGACGCCGCCCGGTATGCCAAGTGCGTACCCTTTGCGGATGCAGCCGACCTGACGGCCGAGCGCGATCGGATCGCCTGGCTGGGCGGTCAGGGCGTACCGGCCCCGCAGGTACTCGACTGGTACGGCGGTGATGCGGGAGCCTGCCTGGTAACCAGCGCCGTCCACGGTGTACCCGCTAATCAAGTGCCGTCCCAGGATCTGCGGGCCTCCTGGGCCCGCATCGCGGAGGCCGTCCGTCGACTGCATGAGGTCCCCGTGTCCAAGTGCCCGTTCCGCCGAAGCCTGGACACCATGGTCGTCCGGGCACACGACGTCGTAGCCCGTGACGCCGTGAACCCGGAGTTCCTGCCCGTCGGGCAGCAACACACACCCCCCATGGAGCTGCTGGCCCGCCTCACCCGGCAGGTCCTCCAGCGACGGGATCAAGAGGCCGCCGACACAGTCGTCTGCCACGGGGACCTGTGCCTGCCCAATATCATGCTCAATCCCCAGACCCTGGACGTGTCAGGTTTCATCGACCTGGGCCGCCTCGGGCAGGCCGACAGATACGCCGACTTGGCACTGCTCTTGGCCAATGCGCGAGAGACATGGACGGACGAAGAGGATGCACAGGCCGCGGACGTGGCATTCGCCGAGAGGTACGGCATCGCCCTGGACCACGACCGCCTGCGATTCTACCTCCACCTCGACCCGCTCACCTGGGGCTGACGACTCGATCCAAGATGTCGAACGACCAGCCCGACACGGCAACACCGCACGGGTTCTTCATGCCTGATCAACCAGTGGGCTCCTACGGCGCCCTGCCAGCACGCCCTGAGCTCTAACGCGGACCGAGTCGTTGGCAGCTCGCCGACCTCATCTGCGTCCACAAGCACAAGATCGGCCTCGAACTCCCAGACCTGCCCCGGCCAGGTCCTGCTCGGGGGTCCAACCCCGGCCGGCCTCATCGCTAGGGCCGACGACTTCTTCGAGCGGCCCGCATCAGCCGCAGGTCTTCACCTTGCGACCAGCCGGCGGCGCCCACGATGCCCTGACCCTGATGCGCCGCCCTCATCACCGAGGGCATCACGCTCCCTCTCATCCGGAACAGCTACCGTCTCGGCGCGGAACCGGTGCTGGTTCGTGGCTGTACTCATGGTCTTGGTGATTGTGGTTGTTCAGTCCCTGGCCTGGGTCCCTCGGCATAAGACCAGGTCATAGGGCATGGTGGTGAAAAATCCAGGGACTGGAGGGACCGAAGGGACCGAACTTTCCAGTTCCACTGATCATGTGTGCGTGTGTATGCGCGCGCATGAGACTCAAGGCCTCTACTCATGTACAGCTCATAACTAGAACTTTCAGTCCCTTCAGTCCCTCGAAGCAGATCAATGGGGCACTTGACCTGCAGGTTTACGGGAGGGACCGAAGAGTGACCAAACGGGCCGACAAGTTCCAGTCCCTGCCCCCGGCGTGAGGCACCGGCGCCGACACGCCCGGCCGGGAACACCCGGCCAACATGCCGCCGCTGAGGCCTCCACCCGCAACTTCCTAGGGACTCAAGGGACCGAAGGGACTCAAAATTGGAAACGGCTACACGGAAGCCCAAAGCCCTGCTGTAGGCTCTGGGCTCATTGGGAAATTCAGTCCCTTCGGTCCCTCATTTGGCAGTGGTAACCGTGTGACCAGGTCTTTCAGGGTCAGGGACTGAAAGACTGTTGGCCCCCCTGCAAGGACGATCAGCGTGCCGCGTCAGAGCGAGACCAGCGTTCCCCGCACTGCGGGACACGCCAGTCCCTACGATGTCGCCCGCTGGTGCGCCGCGAACGGCTGGCCCGTCCACCCCCTTGCCGCAGGACGGAAAACCCCTGCAGCCAACTGTGCGTCCTGCCGAGAATCGCCACATCGGCCCTACCAGTGTCCCTGCCACTCCGCAGGCAAGTGGTGCCATGGCTTCCACGCAGCCACAACCAACTCCCAGCTCTTGGACGCCTGGTGGGGAAGCAACCCGACCCTCGGAGTCGGAGTCTCCTGTGGGCCGGCACGCCTCGTCGTCCTCGACATCGATGCCCATAGCGCGGAAGTCCCCGACCGTAACCGCCTGCTACCCGGCATCCCTATTCACGACAGCGTCAACCTCAACGGCCTGGCCTCAGGTTTCGACACCCTCGCTCTTCTTGCCGCGCTCCGCGGCAAGAAGAGCCCAGCAGACGATGACTCCACCCTTCGAGTCCGAACCCCTTCAGGGGGCCTCCACGTCTGGTACCAGGCCCCCAGCCACGGCCCCCACTACAAATCCTCCGTGGGCTCCAGCCCCAAGGTCGCCCTCGCCTGGCAAGTAGACATCCGAGCTAGCGGCGGATACATCGTCACCCCTGCCACACGAACGGCCGCAGGCATCTACCGTGCGCTCGGCACGACGCGCACGGTAGCCCCGCTCCCCAACTGGCTCGCCACCGAACTCCACCGCACAGGCCACCCCGTCAACAATGTCCCCGCGCTCCAACCCCGCCCGCTCCCCAACAGAGCGACTCCGGCCAGAAAACAGGCCCACGGTCTCCTCGAGCCCCTCCTGGCCCAGGTCGAGGCCTGCGCTGCCGCTTCCGAAGGAACAGCGTTCACAGAGAAGCTCAACCGTGCTGCCTACACTGCCGGAGGCCTAGTAGCAGGAGGCCACCTGGACCACGGCCAAGCACACGATCTGCTCACCACTGCCGCCAATGCCGCCCGCCCGCACCGCCACCGCCACAGCAGCGCCGTCATCTCCTCTGCCCTGTCCGCCGGCGCCAGCCGGCCGCTCCATCTCAAAGGACGCCCATGAGCAGCGCCGACAGCCCACGCTTCGACGCCACGGCAGCGGCTCAGCAAATGCTCGAGCTCGAAGTCCAGACACCCCAGCCCAGCCTTCCCGCACAGCAGAAAACGGCAAGCATCACCGTCCATGAACCCGCCCTGCCCAAGGGCCTGCTCCCGGCGATGCTCACCGACCGCGGCAACGCCAAGCTGTTCGCCATCATGTTCGGTGACCAGTTCCGGCACGTCGAAGGCTTGGGCTGGTACCACTGGGACCAGTACCGCTGGAAGCGCACCGGCGGAGAGAAAGCCGCAGTCTGGGCCGCCGGCGACCTCGCCGAGCAGATGCCGGCCACCGATCCGACCGGAAACTTCAACGACCGGGAAATCAATGCCCACCGCCGCAGGTCCATGTCCACCCCCGGAATCAAGGCGCTGCTCACCCAAGCCAAAGCTTCCCCGGCACTGGCCCTGGACCCCGACGTCCTGGACGGCGACCCCTACGCCTTGTGCACCCCGGCCGGCGTGGTCAACCTCTACAGCGGCGCTCTCCACAAACCCGACCCCGAAGCCGACATGCACTCCCGAGCCACCAGCGTGGCACCCGAGACGATGCCGACCCCCCGCTGGCACCGCTTTCTCCACGACACCTTCGGCGAGGACGCCAAGGGCAGGGAAACCATCCACTTCCTGCACCTACTGCTCGGCTACTCGATCACCGGCGACGTCGGCGCCCAGGTCCTGCCCTTCCTTTACGGCACCGGCGCCAACGGCAAGTCCGTCCTCCTCGATGTCATGACACAGATCCTCGGCGACTACGCACAGGCCGCCCCGCCCGGCTTCCTCATGGAAAAGGGCAAGTTCTCCGAGCACTCCACCGAACTCACAGAACTCCACGGACGCCGTATTGTCGTGTGCTCCGAACTCAAACCCAACGACAAGTTCGACGAAAGCCGGGTCAAGCTCCTGACCGGCGGCGATCGCATCATGGCCCGCCGCATGCGCCAGGACTACTTCAGCTTCAACCCCACACACAAGCTCTGGCTTCTGGGCAACCACCGTCCCGAGGTGGGCACCGGCGGTCATGCCTTCTGGCGGCGCATCCGCCTCATCCCCTTCGAACGAGTCGTCCCCGCCGCCCGCAAGATCGACAACCTGGCCAAGGAACTCGTCCAGAGCGAAGGCCCCGGCATCCTGCAGTGGCTTATCGAAGGGGCCAAGCTCTACCTCGCCACCCGCGACCCCCTCGCCGGCCCTGCCACCGTCCGCTCCGCCACCGAGGCCTACGCCACCACTGAAGACCACATCGGCCGCTTCCTCACCGAGTGCTGCACCACCGACAGCCCTGACAAGAGCCCGGACCGGGCCACCGGAGACCTCCGCGTCGAGCAAGGCCTCCTGTACGCCACCTACAGCAGCTGGTGCCAGGCCGGTGAAGGCATCCGCCCTGCCACCGCACGCGCCTTCGCGACCCGAGTCCGCCAAGAACTCTCCCTCGCCTCACCGGCCGACATGATGAAATCCAGCGGCAAAAAGTACTACCCGGGCCTCGGCCTGCTAGCTGACGAAGACGCCCAGGCCGACCATGCATGACTCTCGCGCCCTACGCACCCGCGCCCTCGCCGCCTATCCTGGGCACGGTACCTCCAGCAGAGGACGTGCCTACCAGACAACAAACAACCCGGAAACGGGCAAAAACGACGAAAAGGGGCTGCAGCCATGAGCTCGCTGCTGAACGAGAGCGACCTCTGCCACGAGAACGCAGTGGTCTGGCTGGAGAACCCCGACGAACTCGACTACGTCCGCCAAGCCCTCGACAAGACCCCCCGCCGCCGCGGCAAGCCCCGCTACGAACGCGACGGACGCATGGTCGGCTACACCGAACTCGACACCCACGCCGAAGCTGACCCCGACAGCGGCCTCCAGCTCCGCCGCGTTTTCTTCCTTCTCCCGCACGACCGCGACGCCAACCCCGACGGCCCTTACCACGAAGGTGCCCCCGGCGAAGCCGTCGATCCCCGCACCATCGAGCCTCGTCGCGTCGGCGACAAGACCCCACGGTCCCAAAGAGGCCCCGCCGCCATAGCAACCACCAGCAACTGAGCGCCGTGCGGGCGCAGCCGCATCAGCCGAGATAGCTTCAGAACCACCCATTGGCCACGCTGATTCCTCACCCGGTCCAGAACCGTCGATCTGACCGGAAGTCACGCCGCTGACCCGCTCCTTCCAACCACACGTACGTCACGGTCCAGTCAGACGAACACATCGAGCGTCTGTACAGGGCCCGCCGTGTTGGCATCACAGAAGTTGAGCTCCGCCGGGCTGCTTGTCAGTCGGTGTCGCGGTGCAGGTTGCTGGCACGGGCAATGCCGTCCGGCTCCAGGTACGTGGTGTGCACGGTGTCGATCTTCTTGGCCGCCACGGCGGGGCGCCGGCCCCCCTGTTGCTCTTGGCCTCGGCGGCGCGCAGTCCGTCGAAGGTCAGCTCGCGTCGGAGGCGCGCTGGAGTTCGACGGCGGCGGCGAGGGTCTGCACCACGAACTCCACGGGGGAGAGCGGTTCGCCGGTGCGCGGGTGGCGGGCGGTGAGGTCCATCCCAGAGAGTGCGCCGTCGTGGATGCGCAGTGCCACCTGCTCGCGGTGCACGACGTCGAGCACGTTGAGGATGTGTCTGGTCCCGCATACGAGGCGGAACATCTCGGGGATGTGGACGGTGTCGCCCGGCCGTGCCTACGTGAGGAGATCACGGAACTTCGGCCGCTGAAGGGGGTGGAGGCGGCTGGAGGTGCCCGGGTCCTCCTCGAAGACGACCGGGTCCTCTGCCGGCCTCGTCCAAACGAGGTTCTGCCTGGCGGTTGCACGGGTTCATTGGACGCGTCGGCCATCTGTCGTCTGGCCGCACTTGGCGCTCCGCCGCGGCTTCGGGAGACCGGGACCGGGACGGCGGAACCAGCTCTCATTGCCGAAATGGCATGCGCCTTTGCCGTACTGCGTTGTCGGATCGCAGGGTGGGGTCATGAACGAGCGAGAGATGACGCGAATGGACGGAACGGCCTGGGACGTCGTCGTGGTCGGCGGAGGAGCAGCTGGCCTTTCGGCCGCGCTGACGCTGGGCCGGGTGCGCCGGTCGGTGCTGGTGATCGACGCGGGGGAACCGCGCAACGCCCCGGCCGTCGGTGTGCACGGCATTCTGGGCCGGGAGGGCATGTCGCCGCTGGAGCTGCTGCGGCTGGGCCGGGAGGAGGTTGCGGCGTACGGCGGCCGGGTGGTCTCCGGCCGGGTGGCGCAGGTGCACCGGGACGGCGAAGAGTTCTCGGTGGTCACCGAGGACTGGCAGCGGGTGCGGGCGCGGCGGGTGCTGGTGACGACGGGGCTGGTCGATGAGCTGCCGGATGTGCCCGGGCTGGCCGAGCGGTGGGGGCGCGATGTCCTGCACTGCGTGTACTGCCACGGTTGGGAGGTTCGCGACCGGGTGATCGGCGTGCTGGGCAGCTTCCACCAGGCGCTGCTGTTCAGGCAGCTGTCCAGGGACGTCACCCTGTTCCTGCACGAGGGCGCGGAGCTGACCGAGGAGCAGTGGGAGCAGTTGGCCGGTCTGGGTGTGGGTGTGGTCGAGGGCCGGGTCGGTGGTCTGGTCGTCGATGCGGAGCGGGATCGGCTGGTGGGGGTGCGTCTGGTGTCAGGGGTGGTGGTGCCGGCTGAGGAGCTGGTGGTGGCGCCGCGGTTCGTGGCGCGGGCCGGTTTCCTTGACGGCCTCGGCCTTCAGGTGGGGGAGCATCCGATGGGAATTGGTGAGCAGGTGGTGGTGGACGGCTCGGGTTTCACCGGGGTCATGGGGGTGTGGGCGGCGGGCAACGTCAGCGATGTGATGGCGGGCGTTCCCCAGGCCATGGCGGCCGGGGTCGGCGCGGCAGCGGCGATCAACATGAATCTGCTGATGACCGACGCCGGCCGGGCGGCCGCCTCCCGTGCAGCGGTCCCGGGCACCGACGTGTTCGGCGCGGCGATGGAGGCCGAGGTGTAACGGCGGGTGCTGGGCCCGCGCGTGCATGGTCCGGAGGGTCTCGTGGAAGGTCGCTGAGCGGTGCCGGCGTCGTCGCCGTAGGCGTGATTCAGGTGGTGCGGGCCTTGAGATGGGCTCGCTCTCCCTGGGCGCCGAAGAGGATCAGAAGTTCCACGGTGCGGTCGTCGTCAGGGCCGAGCCAGTGCGGCACGTGGGTGTCGAACTCGGCGGCCTCACCGGGCTTGAGGATCACCCTCTCGTCACCGAGCAGCAGGCGCAGCCTGCCGGCGAGGACGTAGACCCATTCGAAGCCCTCGTGGGTGTTCAGCTGCGGTTCGGTGCCGGGCCAGGGTGGGATGAGGAGTTTGTGGGCCTGGACGCCGCCGGGCCGGCTCAGCGGTACGAAGGTCATGCCGTTGCGGACAACCGGTTTGAGGTGGATGCGCGGGTCTCCGGTGCGTGGTGCACCGACGAGTTCGTCCAGGGGTACGGCGTAGACCTCGGCGAGCGGCAGCAGCATCTCCAGGGTCGGTTTGCGGGTCCCGCCCTCGAGGCGGGAGAGCGTGCTCTCGTTGATCCCGGTCTGCTTTGCCAGACCGGCCAGCGTCAGACCGTGTCTGCGGCGTAGGTCCCGCAGCCGTGGCCCGACCGCGGCCAGCCGGTCCTTCTTCTCGATGTGCTGTGCGGCGCTCATATCCACCAGCATGCTGAAACAGCATGAGGCTTTGCAAGTCCAGCAGTGTACGTCGCAGTGTCGCACCAGCGGCCCTGGCCGGTTGTCCGGCGGCCTGCCTATGACCTGCACTTTTCCCTTGATCTGCTGAGGACTGGCCCTTGCGATGACGACGGAAACCGATGCTGTGAACCCCAGCGAAGACGCTTTGGACCCACGGCGCTGGTGGGCGCTGACGGTGCTCTCGGTGGCGACGCTGATGGTGGTGCTGGACGCCTCCATCGTCAACATCGCCCTCCCGCATGCCCAGGCCGACCTGGACATCAGTGACGCGAACCGGCAGTGGGCGGTGACCGCCTACGCCCTCGCCTTCGGCGGTCTGCTGCTGCTCGGCGGGCGCGTGGTCGACTTCGTCGGCCGCAAGCGCGTCTTCCTGATCGGCCTGGTCGGCTTTGCCGCCGCCTCCATGATCGCGGGCATCGCCCCGAACGGGGCGGCGCTGTTCGCCGGACGCGCCCTGCAAGGGGTGTTCGCCGCCCTGCTGGCCCCGGCCGCCCTGTCCCTGATCGCGGTCACCTTCACCGACGCACGCGAGCGGGCCAAGGCGTTCGGCGTCTACGGCGCCCTGCAGGGCGCGGGCGGCACGGTCGGACTGATCGCCGGCGGCCTACTGACCGAATACACCAGCTGGCGCTGGTGCCTGTTCGTCAACACCCCCATCGCCCTCGCCGTCGCCCTGGCCGCCCTGCCGATTCTCAAGGAGAGCCGAGCCGAGGGGACCCGCCGCTACGACGTCCCCGGCGCACTGCTGGTCACCACCGGCCTGGTCACCGTCGTTTGGGGCTTCACCCACGCCGCGGAATCGGGCTGGAACACCGCGGCAACCTGGCTCCTGCTCGCCGCCGGAGTCGTTCTGCTGGCCTCGTTCGTCCTGGTCGAGCAGCGCACCGCCCACCCGCTGCTGCCCCTGCGCGTCATCTGGGACCGGGACCGCGGCGGCGCGTTCCTCGCCTCCCTGCTGATCGGGGCGGGCATGTTCGGCCTGATGCTGTTCCTGACCTACTACCTCCAGGTCAACCTCGGCTACCAGCCGTTGCGCGCCGGGCTGGCGTTCCTGCCCTTCAGCGCCGGCATCATCGCCGCGGCCACCTTCGGCGCCCCGATGGTCACCCGGCTCGGCCCGAAGACGCTGATGACGGCGGGCACGGCCGTCACCCTGGCCGGCACCTTGGTGCTGACGCTGCTCCAGCCCACCGAGGGTTACCTGACCATCGTGCTGCCCGCCATGATCCTGACCGGTCTCGGTCTGGGCGCGTTCTTCGTCGCCCTGCCCAACACCGCCCTTGCCGGCATTTCCCCGTCCGACACCGGTGTCGCCAGCGCGATGATCAGCACCACCCAGCAGGTCGGCGGCGCAGTCGGCCCCGCCCTCCTCAACACCCTGTACGTCTCCGCCCTCACCGCCTTCCTCGACGACCGCACCGGCGCCGTGTCGCAGGCCGTCCGGCTGGACGGATACATGCACGGTTACCGGGTCGCCTTCCTCGCCAGCGCCGCCCTGTTCGCCCTCGCCCTCGCGGCCACCGGCCTCCTCATCACCAGCCGCCGCACCCGCACCGCCACCTCCTGACCACCCGCACCGAAAGGCCCCGCACATGAACAGCGCCAACGAGTCCGCCGCGTTCTGGGAGAAGCACTATGCGGGCATGGACGCACAGTGGGGCACCAAGCCCAACGCCGCCCTCACCGCCCTGCTCGCCGACCTGACCCCCACCCCGGGCACAGCCCTGGACCTGGGCTGCGGCCACGGCGGCGACGCACTTTGGCTTGCCACCCAAGGCTGGGACGTCACACCCGTCGACGTTTCCCAGACCGCCCTTGACCGCGTCGCGGCGGGCGCCGCGGCCACCGGCCTCACCGACCGAATCCACCCCCAGCAGCACGACCTCTCCCAGACGTTCCCCGACGGCACCTGGGACCTGGTCACCGCCACCTACTTCCACACTCCCGTCACCATTGCCCGCGAGACCGTACTGCGGCGAGCCGCCCAGGCCGTAGCACCCGGCGGTCGACTGATCGTGATCGAACACGCCTCCACCGCCCCTTGGTCCTGGCAGGCCGGCCAGGACATCCACTACCCCACCCCCGACGACGTCATTGCCTCGCTCCAGCTCGACGACACCTGGGCGGTCGAGCGAGGCGATGCACCCCGGCGCACCGCCACTGGACCCGAAGGACAAACCGCGACCGTCACCGACAACGTCATCGCCGTCCGACGCACCGGCTGACACGCACAGAACAGCGCCTCAGCCATCCCCTGGCCCCGCATCACCCCGGCGTCCGCCAGAGCACACCATGAAACCGGCACCGCTTCAGCCCGCTCCGTCGTCGCCCTCGTCCAGCTCGGGGCCGTCCGGGTCCCGTAGCAGGCGCAGGGCGCCGGCGGCCGGGGTGGAGGCGTTGAAGTAAGGGGCGAGCGCGTAGGAAATACGGTGGTGCCGGAGCAGTCCTCCGCCGTGCCGAGGAGAGTCTGACGCTCGGCACGGCGGAGGCCGGCCAGATCCAGCGGGAAGTCGTTGCGACCCACGTCGCGGCCTGGGTGCAGTGGCAGGCCCCGTCCGTGGGGTTGCTCAGTCGGCCGGGCCCCTAGCCGCTCCTGAACCGGTGGAGGCGGCGGAGACCGCGATCAGCGTGTCTCCGGTCCCTGGTCGTTCGCGAACACCCTACGGTGTCGAGATCTTCTACAAGGACTGGGGCCGCGGGCGGCCGGTGGTCTTCATCCACGGCTGGCCGCTCAACGGCGACGCCTGGCAGGACCAGCTCAAGGCCGTGGCGGACGCCGGTTTCCGGGGGATCGCACACGACCGGCGCGGTCACGGGCGCTCCACGCCGGTGTACGACGGGTACGACTTCAACACGGTCGCGGACGATCTGATTACCCACCTCGACCTGCGCGATGTGACCCTGGTCGCCCACTCGACGGGTGGCGGCGAGCTGGCCCGCTACATCGGCCGGCACGGCACCGACCGCGTCGAGTCCGTAGTCCTGCTCTCGGCGGTGCCGCCGCTGATGCTGCAGACCCCGGACAACCCCGAGGGCGTGCCGCAGAGCGTCTGCGGCGACATCAAGAACGGCATCCTGACGGAGCGCTAGCAGTTCTGGAAGAGACACCGCCGTCGGCTTCTTCAGCGCCAACCTGGACGGTAACAAAGTCACCCAGGGCAACGAGGACGCCTTCTGGTACATGGCCATGGCCCAGACCATCGAGGGCGGGGTTGACTGCGTCGACGCCTGCGCGTCCACGGACTCGCGTTAGCGGTGGCCTGAACCTCGTTCGCTTCTGGTGCCAACGAGGTTGTGCAGAAGAGCCCTCGCACGGTCGTGTGCGAGGGCTCCTGCAGGGAGTGTTGCCGTGTCCTCCGCTCAGGCTGTTAGGGCTTCGACCTGGAGCGGAGTGCGCGCAGGGCGGCTCCGCCGATGAGGAGAACGAGGGCTGCGCTGAGGCCGCCGAGGAACTCGGGCACGGCGGCGTACAGGATTTCGCTCACCGGGCCACCGCCGCCGCGCGCTGGGTCTGGCGGGCGCCGAGACGGTGGAGCTTGCGGCGTACCCGCTCGCCGTAGGCTGCAGGCAGGTCGGCGCTGAGGGCGGATTCGACCCAGGTGCCGGCGCCCTGCGCCCACCGGGCCGCCACGGCGGCCTCGTCGGCGGTGAGACCTCGCAGGACAGCACGGAGCCGCTCGTCGTCGAGCTGGTGATGCAGTGCCAGGTCCTCGGTCGTGCGGTGGTCCGGGAGAACGTCATCGAGGGTGATGCCGTCGGCAATGGTGGCGCCGGTCAGCCATACCCGTCCGCCGTTGGCTCTCCGTTCCCAGAGCGGTTGCCATCGTCGGCGTTCGGCCGCGGTGTATTCGTTCAGGATCCGGAGTAGTTCGGGATCGGTCAGGTAGCTGCCTAGGTGGTGCACCCAGTCGCCGAGCAGAGCTGTGATCACTCCGTCGCGGCACAGCTCGGGCCGGGCGATGCCGAGGATGTCGCGGGCGAAGGTGTCGACGGCCAGGTGGTCGCCCTCGATCGCGGCATTACGGGCGCCGAGGACCGCTAGCAGAGCGGCGCGAGCCGGCATGTCCAGCGTCGTCGGGGTGAGGCTGATCTGGAGGGCGGTGCCACCTCCTGAATCCCAGAGTTCCGTCTCGAAGTGTGCAGAGCCCCGGTCCCACCGGACTGTGAGCCCCTCGGCTGACCAGCTCAAGAAGGTCTCGGTGAGGCCGAGCAGGAAGCTCCGGAGCAATGCGTCGAACGAAGCCCAGCCTGCACCATGCACGAACCGGTCAGTTTCTTCGCCGCAGTGCGCGGCGCGGTCAGGCATGGCCCACTCGCCCAGTCGGGAGGAGATGGTCGCCTTGAGGAGGGGAGTGGGGGTGCAGTGCTGGGTTGCGGTGGTCATGATGGCTCCTTGTCGGTTACGGGGAGGTTCCCCTACTTCTGGGCGTGGGCGAGGCCCGTACCGACAAAGAATCTTGGTTCCCTCTCTGTGACCTGAGTCACCTCGGATAAGACGCGAAATCCGATGCGCAGGGAAGTGAATTGCATCAGGTGCGAGAACTCACCTCTCCGCGATAGGCGATCGGGAGAGCGGATCCAAGGGACCGCAGCCTGACGTGGGGTTACGAACCCTCCGAACCCTCCGTGAACGCGGTGGCGTGGTCGGCGGCCCACTGGCGAAACGTTCGCGGCGCCGTCCCGAGGATGTCGGCAACCGCAGTGGTGACGTACGCGGGCTGTCCGACCGCCGCGCTCCACGCGGCGAGCAGCATGTCAACGACCGAACTGGGCGCCGTGCCCTCCGACAGGCTCCGGAACTCGTCCGGCGTCATCTCCTCGAATGCGATGCGGCGCCCCAGGGCGTCACCGATGACGCTCACCTGCGCGGCTTGGGTCAGCGACTCGGGACCGGTAAGGACGTAGTCGCCTCCGACGTATCCGTCCTGATAGAGCGTCCGCGCCGCGACAGCTGCGACGTCGCGGTCGTCGACCGGTGCCGTCCCGGCAGCGCCGTAAGGCCACCGGACGGCTTCGCCGGCCCGGATCGCGGGCGCCCACCAGGCCAGCGAGTTCGACGCGAGCATCCCCGGCCGGATGATCGTCGACTCGAGTCCGGTGGCCGCGACGAGCCGCTCGATGTCGGCGTGCATCGCTGCCATGGGATTGGGCTGCTGGAAGAAGGGGTGCGGTGTCTGGTGCGGGGAGGAGAGGAAGACGACCCGCCGCACGTGGGCTGCCATCCGCTCGACGACAGCCGCGGCGGTCTGAGGCGGGGCGGTCCAGACGAGGAAGACCCCACCGGCGCCACTCAGTGCCGGGTCGAGCGACTCGGGCACGGTGAGGTCGCCTGTGAAGACCTCTACCTTCGCCGGCAGCGTCGCCGCCGCCTCGGAGCGATGCGTGAGGGCGCGGACCGGCACGCCGGCGTCGAGAAGCTGGTCGATGACGACGCCGCCGACTCGGCCCGTCGCCCCGGTGACGAGCACGGGAGGGATGTCTGGCTGATTCATGCCGCCATGAAAACGTTACTCGGTTAAAAAAGCAACTCAGTCACGAATGTTATGGTGGTCAGATGAGCGAGCCGACGGGACTGCGGGCCCGCAAGAAGGCGCGGACGCGCGAGGCCATCGGCGACGCGGCCGTCTCACTGTTCCTGGAGCACGGCTTCGACCGCGTCTCAGTCAACGACATCGCCGCAGCGGCCGACATCTCCAAGCCGACCCTCTTCCGGTACTTCCCCACCAAGGAAGACCTGGTGCTGCACCGGTTCGCGGACCACCTGGGCGAGGCGGCCGGTGTCGTACGTGCCCGCAGGTCCGGCCTCAAGCCGGTGACGGCGCTGCACCGGCACTTCCGGGCCGGCCTCGACCGGTACGACCCCGTCACCGGCCTCAACGATCATCCCGAGGTGGTGGCGTTCCATCAGCTGGTGTTCACCACACCGAGCCTGGCGGGACGGCTCACGCGGTACCAACTCGAGGACGAGGAGGCACTGGCGGACGCCCTCGGCGAAGGCATCCAAGCACGCCTGCGAGCCGCCCAGGTACTCGCAATCCAACGGGTGCTCGCCCGGACCAACTGGCAGAAGATCGCCGACGGTCGAACCGCCCACGACATCCACCCCGAGGCCGTAGCCGACGCCGACCAGGCATTCAACCAACTGCGGTGACAGGCGACGCCCCGGTCAAAGAAGCTCCGCGGCCCGGTACACGCGTTGCCACGGGCCCAGCCAAGCCGCTTCCGCGGATGCTGGCGGTCACCGCCTCGTCGGAGACAGGTCGTCGGCATGGTCGCGATCCAGTAGTCACGGAAGGTGCCGGGGGCACGGCCAGATAGCTCGCCATCAGGTGGACGCCGGTCCGATAGATGAACGCGGGTTGCATGGCCCGCCCGGGCCACCGGGGCCCGACAGGCTCGGAGGCGAGGTGTCCGCAGCCGCTCCAGCTCCGAGTCCCGCTTCCCCTCGGGCACCTTCAGCAGGTCCCGCATCGACTGCCGCAGCCCGTCGGGGACCGCCCCGTCGAGCGTCCGGTAACAGGGTCGCGTTCTCCGCAGCCCGCACCTCCGCCACCAGCCGGCTCGGCGTGGTGATGCCCGGCAGCGGCACCGGGTTGTCGACCAGCCGCACCACCGCCCGGTCGAAGAGCGCCCGCGGCCCCTCCAACGACGCCCACACCCGCGCCGCCAGGAACGCGTGGACCTCCGCCTCGGCAGCCGGGAACTCCCGGTACCCGCAGACGTCCCGGATCTCCCACACGTGCTCGTACCGGCTCTGCCGCCGGGCCCGTAGACGGCGAACTCGCCCGCATCGACATCCACCTGCCGGCAGTGAAGCGGACCACCGCGTCCGGGACGACGGACAGATCCTCCGTGGTGAACACACCCAGCATCCGTAGGCAGCCCCACTGCACCGCCCATCCCAGCCGGTTCGCCGGCGCCCGCTTCGACCGCGCGGCCGTCAGGGCTGTCGCGTTCAGACGAAAGAACTGTTCCAGCTCCCCGGGCGTCGGAGCGGCAGCGAACCGGCCGTAACGGGAAACCTGATCATCAAAGAGGAATTCAACTGGCATGAACCGGAAGTAGGGCCGCTGAACAGCGAAAACAGCGAGTCACCGAACCGGAACCAAGATCGGCCAGTTGTCGCTACTGGCCGTTCCGATCCTCCCCGAGGGCCCACCGCGCGGGCCGAGGCCGGCGCGGTCCGGGTACCTGATTGCACCGACTTGGTAGGTGTTAAAGCCAAATTTGGATCATAAGGTCTGTTTTGAGCTATTGGATCATTGTGTGGAGTATGGGGTGGTGTGGGGGTGCGTAGGTTGGGGGTGTCGGCCGTGGAGCATCTGCGGCCGCGCACTTCGAGAGGCTTCCTCATGCGCTTCATGCGCACGAATGCTCTTCCCCGGACCCTTCTGGTCGCCGCGATCGCCGTGGCCGGTCTCAGCGCCACCCCCGCCCTCGCCTCCGCGGCGGTTCTCACCGGGGCGAACGGCGCCTCCTCCCTCGGCAACGTCCAACTTCTCGGCCTGCCCGGAGCTAACGGCACCAACGGGACGGGAACCAGCGGCGGGATCGGTGGGCTGGGCGGGACCGGTGGCGCTGCCGGTGCGAACGGCAACGGAGGGACCGGCGGCGCGGGTGGTCACGCGAGCGGCAGCGCCAGTGTCGGCGGCGCGGGCGGCGCCGGAGGGGCCGGGGGCGCGAACGGTAACGGCGGCAACGGTGGCTCCGGCGGTGGTGCGACCCTCGGTGGCACCGGCGGCAAGGGCGGTGTGGGAGGCGTGGGCAACGCGGGCGCCGGTATCGCCGGCGGCAAGGGCGGCAACGGCGGAGCCTCCACCGTCGGAGGCGGCCACAAGGGCGGAATGGGCGGTGCGGGCGGCGCCGCGAGCCCGGTGTGTCCGGGCAAACCCGGCGGCAACGGCACCGCCGCCACGCTCAACGCCGACGGCACCACCGGCGCCACTGGCGCCGCCGGAAACTCCACCCTTCCCTGCTGAACCGACTCTCACGGGGATCGCCGAGCCGGCTCCCGTAGGACGACACGCATACCTCTGTGCCGTTCCGCCCCCACAGACGCTGTAGGGGCGGGGCGGGGCGGTTCCCGGCTGACGGCTTGGAGGCTTGCCGCCCCACGGTGTGCCTGACGACGAGACGCCTGGGTGCCGCGAAGTTTCGTCTCCCAAGGTCGGACAGCGGCAATCTCAGCAAGAACCGACGCCCTGCACGTCCACCGCCGAGCCGAGCACCTCGTAGGCGGACCGTCCGATTCAGGTTCCCCCGGTTCGAAAACGACCGGGAGGGAGCCGCCTCCACCGTTCGGAGAAGGCTGCCACGCTCGCAGACCTGCTGAATGCCGTGGTCTGGCCGCCCAGAGCAAGCAGCAGATGCCTGCCCCGCTGGGAACAGTTCAGGATTTCGCCGACCGCCTGCCGACATGTTGCACGGAAATCCGTTCCGGGAACGGATATTCCCCGCTTGGTTTTGCATCGGCCTGGTGTGGTTACCCGCACGAACCCGCGCTTCACCTGAGTCTTGAGGAAACCCCGTCATGAACAGGAACCAGACCACAGCTCTCCTCGCTCTGCCCACACTCTTTGCCGGCGCAGCACTCCTGCTCGGCTCTCCCGCCGCGGCCTCCGCTCTGGCCTGCACCGCCGGCACCGCAGGTGTCGCAGGCGCCAACGGCAACTCCGCCCATCCCAACGGCTTTCCCGGCACCGCGGGCGGCCCCGCGACCGGAACCGGGGACTGTGCCGGCGGTGCGGGGGGTCCCGGCGGCAACGGTGTCCTGGGCGGTGCCGGCGGTGCGGGCGGAAACGGCGGTGCTGGCCTCGGCAGCGGTTCCGGCGGGGCGGGTGCTCTCGGCGGCAACGCCGGCCCCAACGGCGCTGCGGGCGGCAACGGCGGAACCGGCGCCGTCGGCGGCCTGACCGGTGCCGGCGGAGCAGGCGGTGCAGGAGGAGCGGGCACCCACGCGGGTGCGGGCGGCATCGGCGGCGCCGGCGGAAACTCCGGCGCCAACGCTGGCGCGGGTGGCCGCGGCGGCATCGGCGGCGCCGGAGGATCAGACGGGGGCGCGGGCGGCAACGCGGGCAACGGAGGCATCGGCCACGGCGGCGGCGCGGGAGGTAACGGTGGCCGCGGCGGCGTCAACAGTTCCGGCAACGGCGGCAAGGGCGGTAAGGCCGGCAACGGCGGCAACGGCAGCCCCGGCGGCGCCCACCCGGGTGGTGCCGCAGGCATCGGCGGGGCGGGAGGCTTGAGCTCGGGAGGCATCCTGAACTTCGGCGGCAACGGCGGCAACGGGGGCAACGGCGGCGCCAAGTCGGGTGCCGGCGCCGATGGTTCCTGCGGCAACGGCGGCGCCGGCGGCAACGCCACCGGGGGCATCCTCTTCCACGGCGGTGCCGGCGGAACCGGCGGAACCTTCGGCCTGGGCAGCCCTTGCGCGAACGGGGCCAACGGAACACCGTGACCTGCCACGACCAGTGCCCCACGCTGTCGCCTGGGCAAAGGCAGCTCGTGCGGGTCACAGGCAAGACGGTACCCGCGCCGCCCCGCCACGCCGTGGTAGAGGAGCTCCAGCAGCAGTCGCCCGAATGCCGCTGCCAGGAAGGAGTGCGCGCACAGCTCCCCGTCGCAGTCGTCCGCGGCGGTGACCGGGTTGAAGACGCGCGCGGCGACGTCCAGGAGCAGCCGGTGCAGCTCCGGGCCCGTGTCGTTGGCGACCGCGCCGGCACACGGGAGGCGCGCCGTCCCCGGTCCCGCGGTGAGGGCCTGGCGGTGCTCCTAGTGGCCGGGGAATGGGGAGCGGAGAGGTCAAGCGGGCAGGCGCGCGTTGCTTGCGGGGGTGTGCACTGTGGGTGGTGTCAACACGGTGCGGGGCTGTGACCGGTGTGGGTGGTGTGGTGACTGCCTTGGGGCGGGGCGGCGCCGGTTCGTTTGTCCTTGATCGTGGTGACGGCAGTCGGCCTGTGCGGTTGGGCGGGGTGGCTGCAACGGCGTGTCAGCACTGTGCTGTCCGAAGATCAAAAATGGGGAGTGGCCGCGATGGCGAACGAGCTGAAGTAAGGCGACAGGATCCACCTGCAGAACGGCTACAACGACTCCAAGGGCGGATACCCCGTCCCCTCAG
Source organism: Streptomyces sp. NPDC058637 (assembly GCF_042717325.1). NCBI lineage: Bacteria > Bacillati > Actinomycetota > Actinomycetes > Kitasatosporales > Streptomycetaceae > Streptomyces > Streptomyces sp. NPDC058637. The sequence continues at coordinate 75,047 of NZ_JBHXRD010000018.1, forward strand.
CGACGCGCAGCCGCCCGCGATCGCGCAACCCTCCTTGGCGTCCAGCCCGGCTCCGACGGATTCTTCGAACTGCACGGGCATCGCCCCACCCGCTCTCTTCGACCGGCCGTCGTTGCCGCCCCCCATTCCCTGCTCCGGACTGGGACTTCCCGCGTTCGGCTCGTTGGTGGTCCAAACAGGCAGGGGGTGGATAACGCCTGATGGGGTGAACCCTGAGGGGTTCCGCCGGTGTCTCTGGGCGGTGTTCGGCGATCGTGTGCAGGTCCGCCACCGGTAAGCGGTGGCCTCATTCCAAGGATGTGCGCATGGCTGGCTGGGACTAAGAGGACCGAGGGACACCGGACGATGTTTTCCGTATCGACAGCGTCGAGGTGGTTCCGGACCCGCCGGGACTCGAGAAGGACCTGCTGATCAAGGTCACCGGGCAGCTCAGTGTGGTTCCCGATGCCGGAACCTATGTCGACGTCACGGTGAAGCTCGGACTGATCAAGGTCCTTCACAGGCAGCAGCTACTGTCGGAACTCCTCGCGGAGTGGGGCGACACGGTGCCCACGCAGACCGGCCCGTTCACCCTTGAGCTCTCCCGGAAGCTGGCGAACTGGCCGTGCGAGATGCTGAGGGCGAGGGGAAGGTCTCGCGCGAGATCCTCGAACAGGGCCGCGGCATGCAGTTCGGTGCGGCTGCAGCACTGGAGGTCCTGGAGCACGCGGGCCTGTGGCGGGGGCCGGTGCAGCTCACAGACCAGATGCGTCCGCACCGGATCGGAGTACCCGGCGGCACCGTGACGGGCTGCGCGGACTGCGGCAGCTGGGGCATCACCACCCGTCTGTGCACCGGGTGCCTGAACTGGCACTACCGTGAGAATCTTCGATTGGGCCGCTGTACCCGCTGCGTACGCGACGGTTTTCCTCCGCACGCGAGGACGGGCCTGTGCCGGGGTTGTCTGACGTTCGTGCGGAACGTGGGCCAGCCATTAGCTGAGTTCACTCAGCTCACTTTTGCCGGGGTGCTGGCCCACCGGGTGGTGGGCGAAGGGAAACAGCCGTGCGCAGTGCCTTCCCAGGAGCACGACACCGCCGTTCCACTGGCTGCCTGTGATCCGGCTGTCCCGGGGCAGACCGCTCTGCTTTCAGTTTCGCGTGACTGGCTGGCCGTTCACTCTGTGCCAGACCACCTGCTGCCCCGCTCAGCACCGAAGCAAGGGCACTGCTGGAACAGTTCGCCCTCTGCCTTCCCGCAACAGCTGGCGGGCAGGCGAACCACGCCCACTCCATCCGGTTGCTCGCGCAGCCTCCTGGCCTACACCGGCGTGGAGGAGCCCGTCTCCGAGCGGGACGTGCGCGCGCTCGCGGTGCTGGAGCCGAACGTTTCCCTGCACCGGATCGTGTTCTTCCTCCATGAGCGCCGCCTGCTCGCCCCCGACCGCATCACGCCCACCAGCCCGTCACTGGCCCGCCTGGACACTGCCCACACAGACGCCTGGCACCGTCAGGCCGTCGAGGCCAAGCTCCGACAGCTTTCCGACTCCATGGCTGTTCAGGTGCGGACCTGGGTCGCTGTCCGCCGCGGAGAGGGCCGCCGCCACCCGCCCGCCGACTACACGCATCAGGCGACCTGCACGTCGTTCTCCCCGTCCTGACTCTCTGGAGCAAGGAGGGACTGGACCTGCGGCAGGTCACCACCGCGCACGTGACCTCCGCCCTCGGTGACCGTCAGGGACCCCAGGCCCGCGGCGTCCACCACGTTCTGCTCCGCGTATTCCGCGCCCTCAAGCAGGAACGCACCGCCTTCACCAACCCGCTCGCAGGGCTCTCCCTCACCACCCCCGTACGACTTCCCGAACCACTGCCCAGCGACCGGCTGCGCGGCCTGCTGGACCTGGTCGACAGTGCGATGGGGTGTCTGGCCGTGGGCCTGGTCGCCGTCCACGCCATCAAGGTCACCGACGTCGCTCAACTGCCTCTGACAGCCCTCGACCTTGCCCGCGGAACCCTCAAAATCCACCTGCGCGGCCAGCCGCACACGGTCTACCTCGACTCGCTGACCCACCGCCTCCTGGACAACCGGCTCCTGCGACGGCACGACCAGTGGCCCGCATCCCCCAACCCGTACCTGCTGGTGACCAGGCACTCTGCACACCACCCCGCCCTTCCGCCCGTCAGCTACTGCGCACTGCGCCGCGCGTTCGACCGCACCGGAATCACCCCGCGCCAGATGCGGAGCGACCGCGTACTGGACGAGGCTCGGCAGACCGCAGACCCAGTACATCTGGTGCACCTGTTCGGCATCCATCCCGGAACCGCTGTCCGCTACGTCCACACCGCCCACCCCGATAAGGCACTGCCCCTGATCCGCTGACGAAGCATCACGCGGCGCCACCCAGCTTCATGAATACCAGCCACCAGCAGAGGAACCGCCTCGAGTGGTGCCGGCCGGGCCGAGGACGCGGGCGCAGGCGCGGGGCGCGGGCGAAGCACCGAATGAACAGCTGACCGAAGCTGGGGTCGCTGTTCATGGTGGCAATGTGGGAGGACGGGTCTTCTGGTGCCGGTCTCGCTGGGTGCGAGGTAGGGGCCTTGGGCCCTGTCTGACTGCTGGCTACGGTTCCAGGAATGCGAGCGCCCGCGGGACGAATTTGTCGTGGTGCTGGAAGATCCCGCCGTGTCCGGCGTCGGGGTAGAGAGGGACGAGTTCGCCTCGGGGCAGTCGGGCCGCCAGGTCGATGGTGTTGACGCTCGGGACCATCCGGTCGCTCTCGCCGTTGGCCACCAGGACCGGCTGCTGGATGCGAGACAGGTCCTGCGGTGCCGTGCGGCCCCAGCGTTTGATGGCCTTCAGCTGGGCGCGGAACGACGGCACCGAGATCACCTTGTCGCGGTCGTCCGTGCGCTCCTTCAGCCGCGCCAGGAATTCGCGCGCCGCCCGTTGTCCGCCCTCGGTCTGGGTGAAGAAGAGGTAGCGCTTCGGGTCCTTGCGCCGCAGCGTCGCCTTCAGCATGTCCTGGACGGTGACGGACGTGACCCTGTCGATGCCGGGTCCGCCTGCGGGGCCGGTGCCCGCGAGGATGACTTTGCGCACGAGGTCGGGTTCCTCTGCCGCGATGACCTGGGCGATGAAGCCGCCCATCGACAGGCCGAGCAGGTCGACATGGTCCAACCCGAGTGCCCGGATGAACAGCACGGTGTCACGGGCCATCGCCTCGATGGTGTCGGGTGTGGAGCCACCGGACGCGCCGACGCCGCGGTTGTCGTAGGTGATCACGCGGCGTCGGGCCGCCAGTCCGTCGACGACCCGTGGATCCCAGTTGTCCAGGACCGCGGACAGGTGGTTGAGCAGGATCAGCGGTACGCCGTCGTCCGGGCCGAGCTGCCGGTAGGCGAAGTTGACGCCCTGCACGGACACGGAGCGGGTCGGCGCGTTTTTGTACGACGACGGGGTGGGTGTGGGAGAGCTGGACGATGCGCTCATAGCTGGGTCCTGGTGTGCGGTGAGGGACGGGGGTGTGGGGTTGGGCTTCGTTGTGACGGGCTGCCTCGGCGTCCGGCTGGGCTCGTTTCCGCGCTCACGTCATGGTGACGACGACTTTTCCGGCCTTTGCCCGGCCCTTTTCGACGTACTCCATGGCTTGGAGGGTTTCGTCGAACGGGAAGACGCGGTCGACGACGGGGCGGATCTTCCCGGTGTCGATGAGAGGGCTGAGTTCGCGCAGTTGGTCGCCACTGGCCTTCATGAACAGGAACGAGTACGTCACACCGTGGCGCTTCGCGCTGCGCCGGGTCTTGAAGCTGAGGGCGGTCATGGCCAGGCGGAGGACCGGGTTCAGGCCGAGTTCACGGGCGAAGGCCGGGTCGGGCGGGCCCGCGACGCTGATGGCCGTGCCGCCGGGCCTGAGCACGCGCAGGGATTTGGCGAGGTTCTCGCCGCCGAGGCTGTCGAGGACGACGTCGTAGCCGTCGAGGACCTCTTCGAAGTCCTGCGTGCGGTAGTCGACGACGACGTCCGCGCCGAGGTCCTTGGCCAGGTCGGCCTTGGTGGTGCTCACGGTGGTGGCCACGTGCGCGCCCAGCGCCTTGGCCAGTTGGACGGCGACGGAGCCGAGGCCGCCGGTGCCCGCGTGGATGAGGACCTTCTGGCCCGGCCGCACACGTGCCCGCTCGACCAGTGCCTGCCATGCGGTCAGAGCGACCAGAGGAAGGGAGGCGGCCTCGGTCATGGTGAGCGTGGCGGGTTTCGGTGCCAGGTCGTCCTGGTGAACGGCGATGAGTTCGGCGAAGGTGCCGATACGATCCTTGTCGGGCCGGGCGTAGACCTCGTCGCCCACCGCGAAGCGGGTGACGGACGGGCCGACCCGGAGGACCGTTCCGGCGAGGTCGTTGCCCAGGACGAGCGGGAGACGGTAGGGCAGGAACGTCTTGAAGTCGCCGTTGCGGATCCTGATGTCCAGTGGGTTGACACCCGCCGCGTGGATCTTGACCAGGACGTCGTCGGCACCTACTTGCGGGTCGGGTACCTCGGCGGCGCGCATCCCGGCCTGGTCACCGTACTTCTCGACCATGAAAGCCCTCATCGTCGTCTCCGTTCCGTGTCCCGTCCCTGAGGACGAGGGTCCTCGTTCGGTTCGGGATTCCCCCAGTACGAACTAGTTTGTGTTGTCTCTATGGGTGTGGCGCGGGCGCACTGTCTCCTCGGCCGCGTCCGGCGATCAGGCCACCGGGACGACCGGGGCGATGATCCGGTCGGCGGCGCCTCCCTGGAGGCGGTCCAGGGAAGCGGCGATCCCGTCGTGGGGTGCGCCGAGCGGCACCGCGCTGACATCGGTGAGGCGGGTGTACTGCTCGTCGGTCAGCTGGACATCGAGGGCGCCGAGGTAGCTGTCGAGCTGGGAGAGGTTGCGCGGGCCGATGATCGGGACGAGCGTGGCCGCCGAGCGGGTGGCGCGCTCGCGCACCCAGGCCACCGCCACCTGGGCGGGCGCCACGCCGGTCTCCTCGGCGATGGCCAGGACGGTGTCGACGGCGGCGGTCTTCTGGCCGGTGCTCTCGGTGTGGATGACCATGCCCAGGTCGCTCAGGCGCCCCTCGGCGGAGCCGCGATACTTGCCGGTGAGCAGCCCACCACCGAGCGGGGACCACAGGGCGGCACCAAGGCCCAGGCTCTCGGCCATGGGCAGCAGCTCACGGTCGGCGGTGCGCTCGACGAGGCTGTACTCGTGCTGAATGCCCACGATCGGCGCCTGGTTCCTCAGATCGGCGAGGGTTACCGCGCGCGAGACGCGCCAGGCGGGGAAGTTCGACAGCGCGGCGTGGTGGATCTTGCCGGCGCTCACCAGGTCGTCGAGCCCGCGCAGGAGCTCCTCCATCGGAGTGAGCTCGTCGGGGAAGTGCACCCACAGCAGGTCGATGTAGTCGGTGCCCAGGCGCTTCAAGCTGGCCTCGACCGAGGCGACCATGTTCTTGCGGCTGTTGCCGGTCCTGGAGATGTCCGGCTGCGGGGCGGCTCCGAGGGCGAACTTCGTGGCCAGTACGAAGTGGTCACGGTCGGCCGAGATCAGCTTTCCGGTCAGCTCCTCCGACTCACCGAACTGGTAGCCGTCCGCGCTGTCGAGGAAGGTGCCGCCGGCCTCGGCGAACCGGTCGAAGATCCGGCGTACCTCTTCCGGCTCGGCGCCGGCGCCCCAGCCGGTGCCGAAGTTCGCGGTGCCGAGCGCGTACTCGGAGACGCGCAGTCCGGTCCGGTGGCCGAAGGTCGTGTAACGCATGAGACGTCCCTGTCTGAGGTGTGGAGGTGGTCGCGCCCGGGGTGAGCGTCAGCCTGCGTTCAACTGGGGTGCCCCGGACAGGCTCTGCTTGACGCTCCGGCTGGTCTCGTCGGCGAGGATCTCGGGCAGGCCGGTCTCGATGCCGCCCAGGGCCTGGGTCGCGACGTCGGCGGCGTCGACCTTCTGATCGGCGGGCACGCCGGCGGCCATGTCGGTGTCCATGTAGCCGACGTGCAGCGCCGAGACGGTGATCCCGCGCGGTGCCAGCTCCTCACGGGTCGCGTCGCTCAGCGCCCAGGCGGCGGCCTTGGAGGCCGCGTAGGAGCCGAGGCCGGCCGGGTGGAACCAGGACAGGGCGGACAGGACGTTGAGTACGGCGCCGCCGCCGTTGCCCTCGATGACGGGGGCGAAGGCCCGGGTCGCGGCGAGCGGGCCGAAGAAGTTGGTCTCCATCTCCCGGCGCACCTCAGCCACCTCGCCTCCTATCAGTGTCGCGCCGGTGGAGATGCCCGCGTTGTTGATGAGCAGTGTCGCGTCGGACGCCACGCGGGCGGCCTCCCGTATCGACGCCTCGTCCGTGACGTCCAGCCGCAGCGGGATGACGCCCGGCACGTCAACCGTCCCGGGGCGTCGGGCCGCGCCGTACACCTTCGCGCCGCGCTCGACGAGCTGGGTGGCCAGGTGCCGCCCGAGCCCCCGGTTCGCACCGGTGACGACTGCGACCGCGTTCTTGAGTTCCATGCCTGCTCCTGGTCCTGGCGGGTGCCGTCGGCCGCCCGCGACTAATTAGATTATGTATCCAATCTAAACACGGGTCTATGATAGATGCCAGTCGACATCCAAACGGGAGGTGGTCATGGGCCGCGTATCGCGGGCACAGGCGGAGGAGAATCGCAGGCGGGTGGTGGACACCGCGTCCCGCCTGTTCCGGGAGCAGGGCACGCAGGTCAGCGTCGCCGACCTGATGAAGGCGGCCGGCCTGACCCACGGTGCCTTCTACAAGCAGTTCGACTCCAAGGAGGCGCTCGTCGACGAGGCCACCGCCCACGCCTTCGCCGAGCTCGCCCGGCGCTACAGCGCCGGGCTGGAGCGGCACGATGGGCGGCGCGAGGCCGCCCAGCAGGCGCTGGTCGACACCTACCTCTCCGTCGAGCACCGTGACGGCCCGGCGGACGGCTGCCCGGTCGCAGCACTCGCCACCGACATCGCGCGCGAGGGCGGGGGGCAGGAGGCGCGTCGCGTCTACACCGAGGGGGTGGCGGACTTCGCCGACTTCCTCGCCACCGACGACCAGGACGGCATCGTCCGCCTCTGCACCCTGTTCGGCGCGCTGGTCCTGTCCCGGGCCACCAACGGCTCCCCGCTCTCCGAGGAGATCCTCGCCGCCGCGCACGCGGAATTGACGGAAGCAGGCTGATCAAGGGCGCGGTGCGGGCGCGGCGCACATCGACCTCGCTCATGGGCGGCGAGGCGTCCGCGGCCGGGCGGAGGTGTCGGGGGAAGGCCGCCGGCGCCCGGCGCGCCGGTCCCGCCGTGCGCGAGTCGGTTCCGGGCCGCATGCCCGTGAAGCGTGGGCTGCTCAGTCGACGTCAACGTGTCAGCAGGACTGCGATCTGCTCACGGATGTCGCGCAGGATCTCGTCGACGCTCGCGGCGACGTTCACGCTGGCTGCCATCGCGAGGAACATCACGGCGGACACGACGCGCGCCGTTGTCGCCGCGTCCGCCTCGCCGACCTGTGCGTCCCGGCACAGCACGGCGGCCACGGCCTGCTCGGTCTGCCCGGTGATGGTGAGGGCCTCGTGGTGGTGGGGCTCGGTGGGGTCGCCGAAGACCATCTCGCGCAGGTAGACGCGCCCGTTGTCGACCTGGGTCCGGTTGCATTCGACGACCGGCCGGACGATCGCCATCACGGCGTCCAGTGTGTCCGGGGTGTTCTCGGCGTCGGCCCTGCCTCGTTCGAGGGCTTCGGCGTAGAGGGAGTTCTGGACGAGCAGGAGGAGCTCGCCCTTGGTCTTGGCGTAGAGGAAGAGCGTGCCGGTGCCGATGTCGGCCTTGTCGGCGATCTGCTGGGTGGTGACCTCGTCGATGCCGTGTTCGGCGAACAGCTCGTGGGCCGCGGCGGTGATGCGGTCGAGCTTGAGCTGCTTGTTCCGCTCGCGCCGACCTGCCGGCTGGGAAGCGCGTGGCATGAGGGGCACCTTTCAGGAATTTATTCTGACTGAACTCAGTTATGAGTATAGTCGTTACTGATGGGAATCAGATGCGGCTTTCCGCCATCGTCCCACGACGACGCCTGGTCCCCCTTGATCCACAGCGACACCGGCGACCGGCGCCCGATCCAACGCTCGACCTTAAGGACCACGCACCCCATGAAGACCTCTTCCTCCCTTTGGCAGCCCTTCAAGCTCGGCCGTGTCGAGCTCCCGCACCGCCTCGCCATGGCGCCGCTGACCCGCAGCCGGGCGAACGCCGACGGCACGCCCGGCCCGCTTGCAGCCACCTACTACGGTCAGCGCGCCTCCCTCGGGCTGGTCATCACCGAGGGCACGCAGCCCTCGGCCGACGGACAGGGCTACCCGAACACGCCAGGCATCCACACCCCCGAGCAGATCGCAGGCTGGCGCGAGGTCGCCGACGCCGTGCACGCGGGCGGCGGGGCACTGTTCATCCAGTTGATGCACGTCGGGCGCATGTCCCACCCGGACAACACCCCGCACCACCGGCAGCCGGTCGCCCCCTCCGCGATCTCCGCAGACCAGGACATGTTCACCGCGACCGGCCCGAAGAAGACCCCGGTGCCGCGTGAGCTGAGCGGTCAGGACATCCAGACCACGATCGCGGACTTCCGGCATGCCGCCGCCTCCGCGATAGCCGCCGGCGCGGACGGGGTGGAGATCCACGGAGCGAACGGCTACCTGCTGCACCAGTTCCTCTCCCCGAACGCCAACCATCGCACCGACACCTACGGCGGCTCGGTCGAGAACCGCTCCCGCCTCGTCGTCGAGGTCGCCCGGGCGGTGGCCGAGGAGATCGGCGCGGACCGGGTCGGTATCCGTCTGTCCCCCTCCATGCCGCTGGGCGGGATCGACGAGGGCGACACCGAGGCCGTCCGCGCCCAGTACCGCCACCTGGTCGGCGAGCTGGCCCCGCTGAACCTCGCCTACCTGCACGTCCACCACGTCGGCGACGACGAACTGCTGCGCTCCTTGCGCGAGGTGTGGCCGACCGCCCTGCTCGTGGTCCGCTACGGCCGCACCCGCGAGCAGATCGCCGACGACATCGACGCGGGCCTGGCCGACATCGCCCCGCTGGGCCGCTTCGCGCTCGCCAACCCCGACATCGTCGAGCGCCTGCGCACCGACGCCCCGCTCAACGAGATCGACCCGGCCACCCTGTACGGCGGCGGCGAGGCCGGATACACCGACTACCCGACCCTCGCCGGGACGCATGCCTGACCTCTACCCGTGAACCGTCCTGCCGGGCGCCCCGGCGCGCCCGGCAGGACGATGGACAAGTCGGACAGCGAGAGCAGGAAGGATTCTCCGTGAGCAGCACGCACTTCGACGTCGTCGTCCTCGGTGCGGGACCCGGCGGGTACGTCGCCGCGATCCGCGCGGCCCAGCTGGGCAAGAGTGTCGCCGTCATCGAGAAGCAGTACTGGGGAGGCGTCTGCCTGAACGTCGGCTGCATCCCCTCCAAGGCGCTGTTGCGCAACGCCGAACTCGCCCACATCTTCCACCACCAGGCCAAGCAGTTCGGCATCTCGGGCGACGTGAGCTTCGACTACGGCGCCGCCTACGACCGCAGCCGCCAGGTCGCCGACGGCCGGGTCAAAGGCGTGCACTTCCTCATGAAGAAGAACGCCATCACCGAGATCGACGGCCACGGCACCTTCACCGACGCCCGCACCCTCGACGTCGCCCTCACCGCCGGCGGCACGCAGAAGGTCACCTTCGACGACGCCATCATCGCCACCGGCTCCACCGTCAAGCTGCTGCCCGGCGTCGAACTCAGCGAGAACGTCGTCACCTACGAAACGCAGATTTTCTCGCGCGAGCTGCCCGCCTCCATTGTCATCGTCGGCGCCGGAGCGATCGGCATGGAGTTCGCCTACATACTGCGCAACTACGGCGTCGAGGTCACGATCCTCGAATTCCTCGACCGCGCCCTGCCCAACGAGGACGCCGAGGTGTCCAGCGAGATCACCCGCCAGTACAAGAAGCTCGGCGTCACCCTCCTGACCTCCACCAAGGTCGAGACCGTCAAGGACGAGGGAACCTCCGTCACCGTCACCTACACCACGGCCGACGGCAAACAGACGGAGATCCGTACCGACAAGGTCCTCATGTCCGTCGGCTTCGCACCGCGCACCACCGGATACGGCCTGGAGAACACCGGCGTCACCCTCACCGAACGCGGCGCCATCGCCATCGACGAACACATGCGGACCTCGGTTCCGCACCTGTACGCGATCGGCGACGTCACCGCCAAGCTCCAGCTCGCCCACGTCGCCGAGGCCCAGGGCGTCGTCGCCGCCGAGATCCTCGCCGGGGCCGAGACCATGCCGCTCGGCGACTACCGGATGATGCCCCGCGCGACCTTCAGCCAGCCCCAGGTCGCCTCGTTCGGGCTCACCGAGCAACAGGCCAGCGACGAAGGCCACGACGTACTCGTCGCCAAGTTCCCCTTCACCGCCAACGGCAAAGCCCACGGCCTCGGCGAACCGCTCGGCTTCGTCAAGCTCGTAGCCGACGCCACGCACGGCGAACTCCTCGGCGGACACATGATCGGCGCCGACGTCGCCGAACTCCTCCCCGAGCTCACCCTCGCGCAGAAGTGGGACCTGACCGCCACCGAACTCGCCCGCAACGTCCACACCCACCCCACCCTCGGCGAAGCACTCCAGGAAGCGTTCCACGGCCTCACCGGCCACATGATCAACCTCTGACCCCCCCGGCCGGCCGGCCGAACAGCCAGCCTCCACCCGATCAAAGCAAGGAAAACCACCATGGCAATCAGCCAACAGCAGCACGAGTTCGCGGAGTTCCAGGCCCGCACGAGCGCGAAGTCGGGCGTACCCGGCCTCGACCTCGCCGTGGTCCGCGACATCATCGACTCCTACCAGCGCGCCTCGACCGAACCCGAAGGCGTCAGCTACGCCGAGGTCGACGCGGGCGGCGTCCCCGCCCTGTGGGCCATCCCCGAGGGCGCCGACCCCGACAAGGCGCTGCTCCACTTCCACTTCGGCGGATCCGTCACCGCCTCCATGTACTCCGACCGCAAGGCCGCCGGCCACATCGCCAAGGCCGCCGGCGTGCGCTCACTGGTCGTGGACTTCCGCCTGGCCCCCGAGCACCCGTACCCTGCCCAGCTCGACGACGCCGAGACCGCCTACCGCTGGCTGCTCTCCCAGGGCTACGAGCCGAAGAACATCGGCAGCACCGGCCACTCCATCGGCGGCACCCTCGCCGTGCTGCTCCCGCTGCGCCTGCTCGCGAAGGGTGAGGCGACCCCGGGCGCGATCGTCAGCGTCTCACCGTGGACCGACCTCACCATGCAGTTCCCGGCGGTGGACGCGAACGAGAGCAACGACCGGATGCTCAGCAGGGCCACGCTCGAACTCTTCCGGTCAGCCTGGCTCCAGAACCCCGCCGTGGACTTCGCCGACCCGCAGATCAGCCTCGTGAACGCCGACCTGACCGGCCTGCCGCCCACCACCGTCCACTACGGCGAGTACGAGACCCTCGCCGACGACGGCGCCGCGCTCGGCCGCCGCCTCGCCGAATTCAAGATCCCCTCCGAGGTCCACCCGCTGCCCGAAGGCCAGCACTCCTTCATCCTCAGCGCCGGACGCGTACCCGAGACCGACCAGGCCATCCAGCAGATGGGCCAGTGGCTGCGCCAGCACCTCGGCGCCTGAACCCAGCCCCAGAGCGGCGCTCGAAAGACCGCCCTGGCACCGCGGTGTCTCAGAACGTCATACGGGCACGGGGAAGAGCAGGCAGCTACTGGTGGCGTGCGCGAGCAGGCGGTCCGCCGCGTCGACCAACTGGGCCTGGGCGAGCGCGGTTCGGCGACCAGCATTGAGCACCGTGCCGACGGCGCGCACCCGGCCGGTGTCCACGGTGACAGGCCGCAGGAACTTCACCGTCAGATCGAGCGACGTGTAGGCCATCCCCTGCGGAAGCGTGGACTGGACGGCGCAGCCCGCCGCTGAGTCGAGCAGCGTGGCGAAGACGCCACCGTGCATGCTCCCGATCGGGTTGTAGTGCTCCTCGCCCGGCACCAGGGAGAACACCGCCCTGCCGTGCTCCACCTCGTCCAAGGCGAAGTCGAGGGTCCGGCCGACCGGCGCCCCGGCAAGCCGCCCCGCCTGCACCTCGCGCAGAAAATCAAGACCGGCCATGCCCGCAGCGGCCTGCGCCGGGACCGCCGGATCGTCCCAGCGGTACGTACGTGTTCGCCCCACAGCCCAGCGCCTTCCTTCTGATCATCTGACTTTCACAAGTGAAGCTAGCTGCGCCCTCGTCTGACTGTCAATGACGAAGCCAGGGGCTCTACGATGACCGGATGGAGTGGCTTGAGGTGAGCACCGAGAACTGCCCGGTCCAGCGCGCGCTGGAGGTGGTCGGGGAGAAATGGACGCTGCTGATCCTGCGCGACGCCGTCAACGGGGTGCGCCGCTTCGACAGCTTCCACCGTCACATCGGCCTCTCGGAGGCCGTCCTCAGCGACCGCCTGCGGAAGCTGACCTCAGCCGGCGTGTTGAAGGCTGTCGCCTACCGGGAGCCAGGCCGCCGCTCCCGTAACGAGTACCACCTGACTCGCAAAGGATGGGACCTGTGGCCAGTCCTGGTGGCGCTCAGCCAGTGGGGCGAGACCCACGCCGTCGGCCCCGAGAGCCCCGGCCCCGTCCTGGACGTGACCCACACCGACTGCGGAGCCCCGGTCCGTGTCACCGTCCAGTGCTCCGCGGAGCACGCCCCCCTGACTTCCAAGGATGTCACCGTCCGACTGGGGTCAGGCGTGCGACGTCTCTCGTGAGCTGTTAGCCCGGGCGGGGCGGGCAGCCGGGTGATGGCGCAATGCACTGGCACTGGAGACGCCGGCCGCTTTCAAGCGGGTGATTGCGACGGAAAGTTCGTTGAACGGGCGAGCGTACTTCCAAACACGCCTGCGAAATCTGCCGCATCTCCTGACACCAGACAACGCAGCAGCGGGCAGCTCCGAAACCTACACCCGGGCGCCTCTTCGCCAGGGGTCTCGCGCTGTCAGCACCGTGTCCTGCCCCGGCAACCGCGCCTCCGTACGACCTCGCGCGACATTGTCATCCCCGAGCGGCAGTGTCGTCGCCGGAGGGCGACTCCTCCCGTCGGGACGGGAACCAGACGAGAGGAAGGGCAGATCAGCCCTTAGCGGTCGGGTTCGCACTCGTACGCCTCCAAGAATCCACGAACCCGTGTGCTTCCGCGTTCGACGTCCTGCAGACCGACGGCGACGAACTCCTGAACGCCCCGTTCGAGCGCCGTCGTGAGGTCCTGGAAGCATTGTTCGCCGACCACCGGGTCGGGCCGCCGTGGACGCTGTGCCCGTCGACCACGGGGACCGGGCGGTGGCGGGGGAGTGGCTGCATGAGTGGACCGACGTGCCAGGTGTCGAAGGCGTCGTTGCCAAGAGCCTCATGGACCGATACCGGCCGGGCGTGCGGGGCTGGACCAAGTTCCGCCGCAGGGAGTCCATCGAGGCACTGATCGGGGCCGTCACCGGCTCACAGCATCGCCCCCGGGTGCTGCTGGGGCGCTACGACATGGCTGGCCGGCTCCGCCTGGTGAGGAAGGCGGTCCCGCTGAAACAGGGGCGCCGCGCGACGTCGCCGAACACCTCACACCAGCCGGTCCGGACCACCCGTGGACGGGCGTCCGCTTCACCGCGTCATGGAACAGCCGCACACCCGTGGAACCGGTCCCCGTCGCCCCGCTCCTGGTCGCGAAGGTCAGTGCGGACACCTCACAGGACCACGGGGGCGGCGTCACCCCATCCGCACGAACGGCTCCGCCTGAACGCCCCACCACGGACGTCCCGCCCCTTCACGGACCGCCGAAACGGCACGTGAGGAAGTAGACCGCGCCGCTACGACCCCACCTCCCGGTACACCACGGCGAGGTTGTCGCGGGCGCCGAGGGTGGCGGGGTGGTTGGGTCCGAGGATGCGTTCCCGGTCGGTGACGACGGCTTCGAGGAGGGTGACGGCGTCGCTAGTGCGTCCCGCTTGCCAGTAGGTGGCGGCGAGGTTGTTGCGAGCGGTGAGGGTGTGGGCGTGTTCGCGTCCCAGGATGCGCTCGAGGTCGTAGACGACGGCTTCTTGAAGGGTGATGGCCTCGTTGGTGCGTCCGGCCTGCCAGTAGGCGGTGCCGAGGTTGTCGCGGGCGGTGAGGGTGTCGGGGTGTCCAGTTCCAAGGACGCGCTCGCGGTCGGCGATGACGGCTTCGAGAAGGGTGATGGCCTCGTTGGTGCGTCCGGCCTGCCAATAGGAGTTGGCGAGGTTGTTGCGGGCGGTGAGGGTGTGGCGATGTTCGGTTCCGAGGATGCGTTCCTGGTCGGCGAGGACGGCTTCCTGGAGGATGATGGCGTCGTTGGTGCGTCCGGCCTGCCAGTAGGAGTGGGCGAGGTTGTTGCGGGTGGCGAGGCTCTCGGCGTTCTGGGAACCGAGGATGCGTTCCTGGTCGGCGAGGACGGCTTCTTGAAGGGTGACGGCGTCGTTGGTGCGCCCGGCCTGCCAGTAGGCGAGACCAAGGGTGTTGCGGCTGGTGAGGGTGTCCGGGCAGTCGGGTCCGAGGATGTGCTTTCGGCCGGCAACGACGGCTTCGAGGAGGGTGACGGCCTCGGCGCTGCGAGCGGCCTGTACGTAGGCGGTGCCGAGACTGTTGCGGATGGCCAGGGTTTCGGTGTCTTCGGGTCCGAGGATCTGTTGGCTGAGGGCGCTGAGCGTTTCCCAGTGCGCGACGGCTGCTGACGCGAAGCCGGCATCGAGCAGGCTGTTCCCGGTCCGGTAGAGGACCCGGTGGCCGTTCGGGTGCCAGAGGTGGTTGCCCGTGTGCAGGTGGAGGCTGTCGGTGTTGGAGCGCAGAGCGGCGGCCAAGGTGGGGTGGGCCAGGTCGGGGTCGGGCCAGAGATGCAGGAGGGCGTCTGCGGCCGCCTGAGCGAGCGAGGGGAGTGTTCCGGTGGGGGTGGCTTCGCGGGTGGCGCGGGCGGTGAGTGCGTGCACGCGTACAGCGCGGGGTTCGTGGCGTCGGTCGCTGTTGATCAGCGCGTACCGGTGCAGGACCCGCAGCACCGCCTCGACCTCTTCGACGGTGACGTCCGGTGCGCCCTCATCCAGGTCCGGGCCGAGGGCCCGGTGTTCGGTGAGGTGGGCCAGGACGGCGGGGGTGCGCCAGAGGGCGTGGGGGTGTCCGGCGGGATCGAGGTGCGCGGCGAGCTGAAGCGCGGGGTGGGCGAGGCCGACGGGTTCGGTGAGCTGTGCGGCGTCGAGGGAGAGCAGCAGGGTGGTGGCGATCTGCCGCCCGTAACCTTCGGCGTCGGCCGTCTCCGGGAGGACGTGTTCCAGGCGGCGGTTGTGGAAGAGGGCCAGGTACTGCTCGCTGGTGAGGTCTTGGTTGAGCATGTAGGCGGCGGCGTGCCCGAGCGCCAGCGGCAGATGTCCGAGCGCTGCGGCCAGGTCGTCGACGGTGTCGTCGAGGAGGTGCCCGGCATCGTCCTCGGCCAGCCGGGTGCGGAGATAGGCGGCCGCTTCGTCGGGTGTGTAGACGTCGACCCGAACCCGTCGGCGGCCGCTGCCGGTGAGGGTCGCGTCATGGAGCCGGGTGGTGGCCAGCACCCACCCGGTGCCGGTCCGGCTGGCCGGCCACCACGGGCCCATCCCGGTGGGGTCGGTGATGTCGTCCAGGACGACCAGCCACCGCCGGTCCGTCGTAGCCAGCCACGACAGCAACGCCCGCGCGTCCTGCTCCGGATCGTCGCCCGTGGCACCGGGTGCGGCGACGATGACGGCGGCTTGGGCGAAGAGGGTGACGACCTGCTGGACTTCCACGGCGGGCGCCCACAGGACGAGATCGGTCCCATCCTGGAGAGCGTCTGTCGCATACGCTGCGGCGAGCTGCGACTTGCCGACACCCCCGCCGCCGGACAGCACCTGCGTCAGCACCGCCGAGGCCCCCTGCGCCCGCGCCGCGTCCACCCGCTCCCGGAGCGCGGAACGCGGTTGGAACGCACTGGCGAGGCTGGGAACGGCACCGATTTCGAGCGGCCACGTCACCTCGCGCGGAGTGTGGTGGATGTGGGTCTGCCGGTTGTCGACGATCTGACTGCCCGGCCCGAACGCGTTGTGAGAGGCGTCGCCTCCCACCGCGGTGCCTCCACTGCGTGCCGTCACCCGCACGTGCTGCTCGGGCTTCCGCCGGGCCTCGGCAACCGTGTCGGGCGATGGTGCAGTCTCGGTCGCTTCGTCGCCGTTGCGGGGGTGTGGCCATCGGGGGGTCATCGGCGTTCGCTGTCGTCGCCGAGCGCGTTGTCGCGGACGTCGCCACCGGCGGCGAGGCCGTCCCTTCCGGCGCGTACGTCCGCATCCTGGCCCCTTGCGGGGGCCGGTGCATTCGGTGTCGGGGGGCCGACGACTTTCGACCGGCCTCCGATGGCGTTGCCGGTGATGTTGCCGCCGGCGGCGATCCCGCCCCGCCCGCTGCGAACCCGGCGCCCACCGCCGCTGGTGCCGGTGCTGCGGACGAGGGTGATGACGGCGAGGACGAAGGCGGCGAGGCCGACGATGGCGCCGGTGACGCTGGCGGTCCGGTCGGCCATGTCCGGGTTCACCACGAGCGCCACGATGAGCCCCGCCGATACCACGCCTGCCACCACAGCGACGACCCGTACGGCGACGCGCGACGCCCCTGAAACTGCCACGGTTCTGCCCCCCCATGGTTGTGTCCGATGCCCCGTCAGAACGGGTTCTTGACGATACCGCTGCGGGCGCTGGTCGGAAGTCGCGCGGTGCGGTGCGACCAGCGGACGCCGGCGCGGCGTCGATGGGGCGGGTCTCACGGACCTGGTGGGGGCGTCGTTTGTGTGTGGGGGGTGGGGGGCGTGTTTTCCCCCGCCCGGTGTGTGGGGGTCTGGAGCGATTTTGAAAGACATTAGATAGGGGGGCCAGTTAGCGCGTACTGGAACCGCTGGCCGAGCAGCACACCGCTGCCCGCATCCTCAGCGCCCGGACCGCGGGCGTCGGCACGGTCCTGTACGGGGTCGAGGCAAGTTCCGCACCCGTGGTCGCTCTGCCCCCTACCGTTTCGCCCGAGCCTTTCGGCGGGCCACAAGCCGGGGGCCGGTCGCCGCGGTGGCGGACCGCCCTCGGCGCGACGGCGGCCCCCGTCGCGCTCACCGCGGTGGTCTCGGGAGCCGTCGTCGTCACCACGCTCGTCATGCGCAACCACGAGTCCCCCAAGCCGCCCAGGAAAAGGGCCCCGAGCCTGTGGATGCGACACCCCGCTCGTCCTTGGCCCCGAGTCTGAGCCCACCGCTACCGCGACACCTCCACCGACCCCCTCGGCAGGCCTTTCCCCCTCGCCTGCACCTGCCCGAACCCGCAGCACCTCCTCCATTCCCGACCATTACGCCGGCACCTGGGAAGGCGAATTCACCGAACCCGGCGAACACGCTCCCTCACTTCGCAGGATCGTGGTCCGCAAGGGAACCGTAGGCACGAAGACCGCCGACGTCATCACCCTGTCGCGGACCTCCCTGTGCCAGGCCGAGGGAGCCCTCCGTTCCACGGGCACCCTGCTCGTCATCACACCCAGACCGACGTCCGGTACCCCCACTCATCTCTGCACACCGGCCGACGACATGGCCCTGCGGCGCGACGGTGACGCAGCCTGACCTGGAAGTCGGACGGGATCACCGTCCCCCTGCACGGTGCAGCCTCCGCTCGGAGCGCCGTGCCCGCTTCCTACGTGGGTGTGGGCCCAGGCCGGGAACGACCCCACATCCTCGGTCCGCATGACCATCCGCCAGGGTGTTCCCGGCACGGCACGCGCCGAGTTCACGTGGGACGGAGACGCCCACCACTGCGAGGGCTTCTCCGTCCTCGCCTCAGCCGGCGAACACGCTGGCCTTCGGCCCGGAGACCGTTACCGCGTCCGAACCCGAAGGCTTCTGTACACAGACCCCGAGCCGCACCATGACCCGCCCTGACAACGGGAGCGTGCACGTGGAAATGGCCGCACCCGACGGAACCGCACCCCGCGCCTTCACCCGGGCGAACTGAACACCCCCCGGAATGCAACGGCGCCTCGGCCGAGCCGTGACCATGACGGCCGGTGAACGGCCATCTGCTCGTGTGCCCAGCGAGTGGCGCCGGCAGTCGCCAGCCCCATCCTCTGCTCGGGGAGCCGTGGGGAAAAGGATCTTGCTGCGCGACGTCGCATCTTCTGCCTGGCGCCCCATAACCACCCTCGTCGCGGTGCTCGTGGCCGCACGCCGATAACCGCTCGCCCGGAGACGGCCATCGAGGGCGGGACAATTCGGCTGAGCCGTCACCGCTGCGATCGGTGCGCTCGCGGGGCCGGCACCAGCGCGCACGCTGCTGCGCGCCGCCCAGGAGCAGGCCGGTGTCCCGGCCGGACAGCGGCCTTCCACGCTCGGACTCGCGCCGGGTGAGGAAGTCGCCGAGAGCCAGCTTCGGCACCTCGTCGGCGAGCAGGGCCGGCACCCGCACGCGGACCGCATCGGTTGCGACCAGGAAGCCCGGGTACGGACTACTGGACCGCGGGGGACGACTTGGTGATCTTCCGGAGGGCCCTGGCCTAGCCGTCAACGAGAGGGGCCTTCGCACCGGGCCCATCAGCACACCGCCGGCGCGAGGAAGAGCCAGCGGTCGCGGTCCCTTGGAAGGGATCACTGGGTGGACGCACCAAGTCGCCCTTCGCCCGCCGGACCGGACGCCGGACAGCCCCTCCGCGACGGAGGGGCCTTCCGGTCGCTGCGTGCAGGCTGCCAGGGACCGGTACGGCGGCCAGCGCTCTTGCCGAGGACATCTTGGGTCTTACAATCTTTTCGGCGGTGAGTGTCAGCTTGGCCAGCTCGCACTGGCAGGACAGATTTGCCACCTGCGACGACGGGTCGAGGTAACCGGGCACCGTCCTCCGCTCCGTCGCAGGGCGCGCGATTGGTCAGGCGTGCATCAGGTCGGCTTCTTACTGTCCCGGCCGGTCAGTAGGCTGGTAGGAGCGTGTGGCGGGAACAGGAAGGGGGGCGGGGATGAGAGCGGCGCGGGCACTGGCCACGCTGGATGAGGTCGAGCTCGGCGACCATGTCTGCTGGCGCCTGCAGGCACCTGGGGTTCTGCACGAGGACGCCTGGCCCTACGTGGCCGATGGCGCCTTGTACGGCGACAAGATCGTGATCGTAGCCTCCGGAGACCCGTCTTCCTCCGCCTCTTTCGACGAGGGCCTGCGGCCCCCGGGAACGGTGGTCCTCGACCTTCCGCCGTCCACGGATGGCGACGGGGTGCTGGCAGCGGTGCGCCGCGAAGCGCGCACCGCTGCACGGGAGGGCTTTCGGGCGGTACGCGTGTTGACCGAGCGGAAGCCCGTCACGGCGCCGGGGGCCACGGAGGAACTGCTGGCTCAGGAGCTGAAGCTGGACGAGTTCGCCGCCGAGAGCGGTGCCATGGTGGTGTGCGCCTTCCGGCCGTCCGAATGGAACGGGTTTACCCTGGAACATGTGACGAGTGTGCACCCGCACGAGATGGGCACACGTGCACAGCGTCCGGCGTTCCGGATGTACTGCACGGGTAGCGACATGTGGAGTGTGGACGGAGTGATCGACTCGGAGGGCGCGCCCGCGTTCAACGCCGCCGCACGCGCAGCCGTACGCGGTACCAGCACGGTGACACTGCGCTTCGACCGTCTGGAGATGATCGACGCCGCCGGCATGCACGCCCTCCTCGACGCGGCCCGCCACCGGCCCGGCCGCCGGATCGTCATCCAGGGTGCCAACGAGACCGTACGCCTGGTCTGGGAACTGGCGGGTTACGCCGGTGCAGATCTGCCGGTGGTGATGGCCGCATGAGCACGGCCCTGCCCTCCAAGCCGTCCGGCGCCCCGGAACCGCCCGGCCAGGCCCCGGCCGGATTCCACCACGAGCTGTACCCCTACCGCGGAGAGGAACAGTTCCTGACCGGGACACTGGGCTTCATCCACGAAGCACTGGAGGCCGACGAAGCCGTCGTCGTCGCGGTGCCGCCGGACAAGACGTCACTCCTCCAAAACGAACTGGCCGACGAACCCGCCGTTACCTTCGTCGACCCCGCGACCGCCGGCCCCAACCCGGGACGTCTCATCGGCGCCTGGACGGCCTGGCTGGCGCAGCAAGGCGACGGAGGCAGGCCCGTACGCGGCATCGGTGAAAGCGCCTGGCGCCGGACGCGAAGCGCCGGCCACCTGGAGGAGCTGCGCTACCACGAGTGGCTCATGAACCAGGCCTTCGCCCAGAGCTCTGCGTACTCGATGCTTTGCCCCTACGACGACGCGGACCAGGACCAGAACGCCCTGCGGGCAGTGTCCCGCTGCCACCCCCTGATCCGCCAGGACGGGCAGTACATGCCCAACACGGACCACCTCAACGACAGGGTGTATCCCTTCGAGGCCCTGCTCGCTCCGTGCGACCCGTACCAGGAGATCAGTTACACGGACGGCGACCTTGCCGCGATCCGCGCCAAGGTCTCCCAGTGCGCCGCCGACGCGGGCGTCCCCGAGCAGCAGCAGGCGAAACTGGCGGTGGCCGTCACCGAGATCGCGACCAACAGCATCCGCCACGGCGGAGGCAGCGGCACCATGCGCACCTGGGCCCAGGAGACGGAGTTCGTCTGCGAGTTCCGCGACGCGGGCTACATCCCGGACGTGATGGCCGGCCGCATCCGCCCGCCCGTGGATCAGATCGGCGGCCGCGGCCTGTGGCTCGCCCACCAGCTCTGTGACCTGGTCCAGATCCGCTCCGCACCCGACCGGGGTACTACCGTCCGCCTCCACATGGACATCGCGCCGTAAAGCGGCCACCGGTGACATCGTCGACACTGAGCTCGCGCCCACGAGCCCAGGCGCTGCGACAGCTCGACGCACCGGCAGACCGGGGACGAGCCGGCGGGTCCCTCCAGGCAGACGTCGAGGCATGATCGCGCACGCCCTGGCCGCGTACCTCGGGCACTCCCGCGGTCCGGCTGCCCGCAGGGCCGCCTCCATCACCTGCTCGGCAGCCCTGCCGCATTCGGCCGCGACCTCGAGATGATCCGCCGCACCCGCCGCGTCACCGTCGGCCTCCCCAACCCGCGATCTTCAAACGCGGGCGCCCGAGGATCAGGCCCTGGACGGCGGTCATGCTGGCGGGCCGCCACAGCGCTCAGCGCCCGGCGGGTGAGGTCGTTGTCTTCCGGCATCAGCCGCCCGAGTTGCAGGGGGATCTGGTTGGGCGGCCGGTGGAGGAAGTCGCACCGCACGCTGCCGTCCCCAGCCCCCGTGCCGGTCGCAGTCGTCGTGCCGGTGGAGCGCCGGACGCCGCCCGAGGGTTGCCGCCGTGTGATCGAGGCGCACTGCCATACCATCGACGCGCCGGCCCAAATCGAGAAGGTCCGCGTGCAGAGCTGCCGTCCGTCCGGCGATGACATTCGTGTCAGGCCCGGGGCCGCTTCCCGCCTCACGAGCCCCGGTGAAGAGGGTTCGGCCGCTGCTCCCGCCTGGCGGGACGTGCTGCTGATCGACATTTTCTTGCAGGTCAGGGCCGTGTGGCGTGGCCTTTATGACAGTGGATATCAGGGTTGTCCGGGCCGGTCAGATGTACCGCTACTACCTGCGCCAGACCGTTGTCGGCGACGGCCGCCGCCCGGCCCGCACGCCGCTGCGCGCCGCCCAGGAGCGGGCCGGGGTCCCGGCCGGACGTTGGATGGGCCGGGGACTTGCCGCGCTTGGACTCGCGCTTGGTGAGGAAGTCACCGAGAGCCAGCTGCGGAACCTGTATCGGCGAGCGGGGCCGCCACCCGGACGCGGACCGGATCGAAGCCGGCGGTCGGAAGACGAAGTCAACACCGGTAACCATCACGCGGCGTCCGAGCGCGCCGGCCTTGAACGCCGTCTTCGGGGAAGCCACGGCCGACGACTCCACCGGCAGCCCCTCCGCACGCCGCTGCTCGATCTCCGCGGCCTTCCGGGCGGCGGCCCGCGCTCTTCAGGAAGACGCCTACCTTCGCGCCCTGGAAGGTGGCGTCCAGCGAGGCCAGGAGGTGTCCGTGTTCGGCGGCCCACCCGCGCGCGGCGGACAGGCTCTACTCCCACGCGACGTCGAAGTGCGACCAGATCATGCCGAGCTTCTCCAGCCGCGCGACGCGGTCCTCGTCCATGTCGCGGGCGTAGATGTGAGTGGGCGTGTTGGTAGCAGCGGTTGTGCGTCAGCAGTGTTCGGTTATCGATGGGCTGGTCATGCGGTGTGGGCGTGGGCTGGTCTGCTGTCATGAGGTGACCACGTGGCTGCCGTTCAACGGCTGGGGCTGGGCGGGTTGGCTGTCGTGAGCGCGGCTGCCTGCTCATTGAGGACGCCGTGCTGCACCTGCCCGTCCAGAACCTGCCGCACGTCTTCGTTGAGCTGGACCGCGCCACCATGTCGCCGGGCAAGCTCATCAACAAGGTCGCCGCCTACGACCGCTACCGCCACTACACCCACGCCCCGCCGGGCCGCGCCCCGTACGCGCAGCCGGCGCGGGCCCGACCGGTCTGCCGGACTGGTTCACCCGCTACCCGAGGGCCGGAGCAGAGAGGATTTTTTCACCCCTGCTGATCGTCCTGGCCGACAAGGAGAAGACCACCCTGGACAACCGGACCGCCGACACCCTCGCAGGCATCCGCACCCTGCGCAGCATCCACCGCCGCGAACTCGCCGTCGGCATCACCACCCCCCCAAACCTCCAGATCCACGGCCCCTCAACTCGATCTGGCACACCGCCACCAACGACTAGCCCCTGCGCCTGGCCGCGCTCATCAACGGACGGCGGGAGCAGGGCGGGTGACAACCGTGCTCTGCTGCGCATTTTTGTCGGCAGGAGTTCGGCATCGTGATGTCAGTTCTGCAGGTGCAGGTGCCGGTTTTGCCGCCGGCTGTCCGGTGGGTGATCGCGGTGGTGCGGGCGAGGTGGTTGGCCATGGACCAGCCGAAGCCGCCGACGAATCCGGTCAGGTCGGGGGTGCGCATGCGCGGCAGCCGTGGGCTGGTGTCGTCGACGGCGACTTCGATCGCGTCGGGGTGGGGGTTCAGTCGGAGGCTGAAGGCCGCCGCCGTGCCGCAGGGCGTTAGTGACGAGCTCGGAGACCACCAGGACCCGGGATGAGGCGGGCGCTGAAGGCGCGGGCGGCCTGGCGGGCCTGGCCGATGCCGGCCGCGCTGTCGCCCCTGACCACGGTCGGTACGGAGGGCGTCGGGGTGGTGCAGATCATCGTGCTGTTCATACGCGTACGCCCCTACTGCCCGCTCGGGTCGCCCTCCACACCTCCCGGCGGATATGCCCCAGCGCAGTTTCCAGGTGCTGCACACCGCATGACATCACTGTCAGTCCTCACAGAAAACCTGTCATGACGGGGGTAGACATCCGGGTCGTGCTGGGGTTAGTGTCTTGTCCGTAGCCAAGAGATCGAGCAGGCCCGGCAGAGATGAACTGCCGGGAAGCAGTACACGTAAGTGCAGGTCGGTGCGGTGGTGGAGTTTCGAAGCCAGAGCGGTTGCAGGACGGCGACGGGACTGACCCCGGACCGGGTGGCCCGCAGTGATCAGGGGCCACCGC